>JAGOVR010000005.1 GCA_018060635.1 Bacteriovoracaceae bacterium | reverse complement strand
ATTCAAGAACTTAAAGTTTGTTATGCCTACGAGTATCAAGGAAAAAAATTAGATTGTGCCTACCCAGGACTTTCTCTTTCTGATGTCAAACCACTTTACTTAGACATGAAACCTTTTCAAGATGATTTTTCCACTGCTCACTTTTCTAAAGAATTCCAAACTTATTTGGAAACTATTGAAAAATTTGTAGGAATTCCCGTGGGGATTTTAGCTTTTGGGCCAGAAAGAGAACAAATCCTACTAAGAAAAAAATATTTTGAGGATTAGCCAAGTTCCTAAAAAAACTTAAGTGGGCAAATTCTCAAAATAGTGTTTGACAATAAGTCCGAAAATCAATACTTTTGTGCTTGCAATTTTAACTACTTAAGTGGTCCCGTAGCTCAGTTGGTTAGAGCACCTCACTTTTAATGAGGGTGTCCTGTGTTCGAGTCACAGCGGGATCACCACTTTTACTTAAATAGAATTGCCCCCATCGTCTAGCCCGGTCTAGGACACCGCCTTTTCACGGCGATAACAGGGGTTCGAATCCCCTTGGGGGCACCAAGATTTTAAGGCCCTAGATTTTGATAAAAAGTCTGGGGCTTTTTTATTTGTTGTATTCTATAACGCTCAATGTTATTATCTATCGCTTTCTACAGTAATGGATAACTTTTATGAAATATTATTTCAATATTCTCTTTTCTATCTGCATTCTCTCTTTTTGTATGGTTAGCAATTTAAAAGCGCAATCAGAAAGAATTTTGGATAAAAAAGGAGATAATTTTTTTGGAGATTTTCATCGTGAAGAAGGAATAGAGAGTGAAGATGTCACTACCATGCTTCAGAGGTCTGAGTACAAAGCTAGTGCTCGATTATATTTCAACGAGAATGTATTAAAGTTTAGTTACATGCAACGCAAATACATTGGCCACTCGTCACCTATAAGCTCCGAGATTTTCACTGAAGAAAATTCTATTATTAAATGGGATTCAAAACTACAAAAGTGGATTATCCCTCTCTACTCTATAAAACATCGTAGCGGTCAGAAGGAAATTTTTACTCATTACGAAATAAAAGCATGCTCTTACAATGGCTACATAAATGGGGGCGATTTTATAAAAGTTCCTGATACTCGTATAGCATTTGCCTACGTTTGCACGATTTCAAGTGGAAATGATTTGCTCATCTTTCATACTTCACCAACAGAATCACATGGCGGTATTATGACTGGCAAGGTACTACGTTTATTTATGACATCACAAACAAATATTGAATTAGAATTAGGGACATACCAATCGTCAAAATTCGTAGCTGAACCTCCGAAATAAAATGAGAGAAATTTACTCAAAATGAAATTTTTATTTTTAATAACAACATTATTCTGTTTGTCCACTTTTGCGGCAGGAAATTTCAAAGTAGCGGCTTTTAATATTAAACAATTTGGTCCCACTAAAGCGGGCAACCCCATAGTCATGGCACAGCTTACGACCCTTATCAAAGATTACGATGTAGTCCTTATTCAAGAAGTACGAGATGTTTCAGAATCTGCTCCAAGCGCTCTTCTTAATTCCATTAATAATGCGGTTACAGGTGCTCCTTTTTCCATGCTTATAACTCTTCCTCTAGGACGCTCCACTTATAAAGAGCAATATGTTCTTTTTTATCGTCATGACAAACTTACGCTAAAACCTAGTAGTCAAATTATTGCTGGATGGTATGTCTATGATGACGGAATTGAACCTAATGATACTTTTATGCGGGAACCGTTGATAGCACACTTTCAAAGTCTTGATACCAACTTAGATTTTGTAGTTATAGGAGCTCATATTGATCCCGATACCAACCAACCTTCACGTACCATAGCAGAATTAGATGAGCTTTTTTTTGTACAATTAAATGCACTCACTACTTTTGGTGATAACGACATTTTAATGATGGGAGATTTTAATGCTGATTGTAGTTACTTAAGTGATACTGAAGAAGCACAACTACTCTTGAAAATAAACTCAGGCTTCCATTGGTTGATTGATAAAACAGCTGATACGACTGTAAGAGCTTCTACTCATTGTGCTTACGACCGATTTATTGCTTCTGACTCTTTTTTCTCTAAGCTTGTACCTAACAGTGTCCATATCCAAAACTTTCAAACGACTCTAGGACTCGCAAATGAAGCCGAAGCTCTCGCTGTTAGCGATCACTATCCTATTGAATTAGATATACAAAATGAAAATACCACAGGAATCAATTCTCAAGGAGAAGATAAAAAAATCACCCTTTATCCTAACCCTCTTTTGAAGAATCAAAATATTCACATCCTATTAGGTGAATCGGCTATAGGAAACGAGCTTGAAGTGCAGATTTTTAATATAAGCGGTAAACGTCTTCTCAATATCTCAGTGAATGCCTTTGAGCGAAAAATAATTTTATCCACAGAAAACTTTCCCAAGGGACAATACTTCATGAAAGGAATTGATAAATTAGGATTAACTTTTATAAAATCTTTTACTATTTTTTAATTTCCATAGCATTTAGTGAGTTCTATCCTGCGTTTCTACATCAATTTTTGCAATTTTTTCATAGATTTTTTTCTTATGTAAAAGTGGCCACCAATCATAAAGAAATGTTTCCAGTGGTCGCCATAAACAAACCCACCCCATAATCATCAGACCTTCTTTAACAACAAAGCGAAAAGGCAGAGAAGAGTCTGTGACAATTTTGGCAAGAGCTAAAAGTAGACACAAAGAAATAAATCCAATGATGAGAAAAAATCTACCTAATTTAAAAGTACTTATGATTTGTTTCCTTAAGAGATCTACTTCATAACAAAAATACGACTGGATAGCTGTTTGCAAACTAACATCATCAATATTTTTTTGTTCATAATGAATAACCAGTTTTATAGGAGCCTTAAGCCCTATTTCTTCCACGGCTCCTGTAATATATTCTACAGCTTTGCTATCCAAATCTTTTTCACGAAAAGGAGATGGGTCACGAAGATCAAAAAGTTGTTGATCATTTTTGACAAAAATATCTATCAAAAAAAAATGATCTTGTTTGCGATAACGCATTTTACCTAGTTCTTTCATTTTTTAGTTCCTATATAAGTACTCAGGATAATAATCCCACCTCCTACCAAAATAGGGATAGAAAGCTCTTCTCCTAAAAATAAAATAGCCCAGAGAATACCAAAAAAAGGCATTAAATAAGTCACCAGTAGAGCTTTAGTGACTCCCACATTTGCTAATAATTTGTAATAAAGCAAATAGGCAATGGCACTGCAAAGAATAGCCAAGGCTAGAAGTGCTCCTATAATTTTAACAGTAATTTCACCTTCAGGAGGATACATGATGGCCAGTGGAAAAAGAATCAGACCTGCTAAAAGCGGGCTGGCCCCTGCCATGGCCACTGGCTTTATATTTTGACCAAATTTTTTCATATAAATAGCGGCCAGTGCGTAACAAGCCGCCGCCAGTAAACAAGCCAACATGGAAACAAAGGCAAGAGGTGCAAGATCCACTTGTTGCCCTTTCTTCAAAACAATCAGAGTCACACCTGCAATCCCTAAAAGGAGGCCAAACATTTTCTTAAAAGAGAGAAGTTCTTTTAAAAAAAGAAAAGAAAAAATAGCTCCAAACAAGGGTGAAGTTGCATTAAGAATTACCGAATAAGCGGCCGGAATATGAGAAGCCGCAAAGGCAAAAAGTGTAAAAGGAATGGCAGAATTCACGACTCCCATCACTAAATAATGTTTAAAATTTTTTTTCCACTCTGGTTTGTAGTTCGTAAAAAAAAAATAGATATGAAGCATTAGTCCTGCTAAAAAAAGCCTGCTTCCAGCTGTGGCAAAGGGCCCCATAACAGGTGCTACGATGCGCATAAAAATAAAAGAACTTCCCCAAATAGCAGAAAGAAAAATAAGTCTTATTAAATCTGCTTTTTTCATAGAAGACTTTTTATTCCAAAAAGAGTATTTATGACTATATCTTCAAAGGAGTTCTATTGTGAAAAAAATAGTCTTTATTTTTCTACTATGCGTGAGTTTTACCACTTGGTCAAAAAGTAAAAATATAAAAAATGTCATTCTTTTGATTGGTGATGGCATGGGTCCACAAGAAATCTCTTTGGCCCAAACGTATTTAAAATATGCTCCTCATTCTCCGTTTAAACGAAAAGATCTCTATATGGTTTCTGAGGCTAAAAGAGGACATCTAGTGCTTTCTTTTACTAATCCCTATGAAGTTTTAGTGGTTGATTCCGCTTCTTCTGCTACCCAACTATCCACAGGAAAGTTTTCACGCTCTGAAATGATTGGACTTGATTTTGAAGGAAATTCTCAAAAAACAATTTTAGAAATTGCAAAAGAGATGGGAAAGTCTACTGGACTCGTTTCTGATACGAGGCTCACTCATGCAACACCTGCGGCTTTTGCCGCCCATGTCAGCCATCGAAATTTAGAAAATGAAATTGCAGAACAAATGTTACAAAATTCTGTGGATGTCATGCTGTCTGGTGGACTTCGACATTTTTTACCCAAATCTATTAGTAAAGAAGATGGAGAAAGTCTTCTGCGCTGGAAAGAAAAAGTTCCTGCTGATCTCAAATTAAAAAGTAAAAGAGAAGACGAAAAAGATCTCCTCTTAAAAGCTCAAGAAAGTGGCTATAACTTAGCTTTTAGTAAAGAACAAATGGAAAAAATATCTAAAGGCAAACTTCTAGGACTTTTTAGTGAATCAGGAATGCCTAATGGTATTTGGATGACTCAAAATCAAAATAAAGCTGATCGTAAAATCCCTACCCTACAAGAAATGGCCACAACTTCTCTAAAACTTCTTTCTCAAAATCCCAAAGGATTTTTTCTTATGGTTGAAGGAGGACAAATTGATTGGGCGGGGCACGCTAATGATGCGGGAACAATGCTACATCAAATGCTGCATTTTGATGAAACCATTAAACTTGTTTTAGATTGGGCGGCGAAAAGAGATGATACTGTGGTTATTTTGACTGCTGATCATGAAACAGGTTCTTTTGGTTTTAGTTATCATCAAGATAATATTCCTGAAGCTAAAAAACTCTCTGGAAAAAATTTTGAAAATACTCTTTTTCATCCCAATAATAATTTTGGAAATTACGCTATTTTAGATGGTCTGTATAATCAGAAAAAAACTCTTTTTGATATTGGACTAGAATTTTCAGGACTTCCTTCCCAAGAGCAAACTGATATTACATTATGTTCCTTACTCAATGAAACCAATGATTTCAAACTTACTGCTGATAACTGCACTCAGCTTAATACATCTTTAAAAAACCTATATGGGAAGTCTCTTTCCAGTTATGAGGCTTACGAAAAAACTTTTCTTAACGATGATGGCCCTGTGGCAAATCTTTTAGCTCGTGCTATTGCGTCCCAGCAAAATATTGTTTGGGGAACAGGAACTCACACTTCTACTCCCGTCAGTGTGCAAATTTGGGGTCCTAAGCATGTTCAAGAGCGATTTAAGGGGTATCTTCATCATACTCTCTTAGGTGAAGAGATGATAAAAATTCTAAAAGGAATATGAGAAGATTTAATATAATTTTAACATTCTTTTTGATTTTTTTTTTTTAAGATGATGATTATATGAAGAAGATAGGGATTATCTTTCTAAGTTTTTTTATCAGCATCACTAAGTGTATTGCTTATCCTACATTAAAAGTTGTGAGTTATAATCTGGGTCTTCTAAATGGACCCATTGCCTATGTTCCTCTTTATCAATCTCGCTCTGAAAAATTACAAGAGAAATTCTCCCAATTTTTATCAAAGGAAGAACCTGATATTATTTCCTTACAAGAACTTTGGTATGAACATGATCAAAAAAAGATTCTTTCTTTGGCCTTACAATATGGCTATCTTCCTTTAGAAAATAACTTAGAGAGAGCTTATCACCATGGCTTACAAATTTTAGTAAAAAAGTCTCTTCTTAATCTTCAGGCAATGCCTGCTATGCAATCTTTTTTTTGGCCTTATCTTAATGACGACGGAGAACCTATTCTTCTTAATTATGAATCTCTTTATGGATTTACCAATTGGCACACATATCGAGGAATTCTAGGGACGATACTACCTTTTAAAAACGCAGGACAAACTCAGTGGATAACTATACTAAATACTCACCTTTCCTCAGGAGATGTTCAATCCGTAAGACTTGCTCAAATTGAAGCTGGAGCAAAAAAACTGTCTGATCCTTCTTTAGATCTACGCATAACTCATAACCCTATTATTTTTTGTGGAGATTTTAATTTCTCTCCTGATGATTTAGAGCATGAAGAAATAAAAAAACTAGGTTTTGTTGATACTCTAAATATTCTCTCTCCTCGTGGGAATACTCTGACTTGGCATCGACAAAATATTTTAACTCATCATTTTGATGATCCTGATGAAAGACTGGATTATATCTTTGTTAAAGGATTAAATGGTGTCATAGATTCTAAGCTGATTTTCACAGAAACTTTTCCTGTGATGGTATCGCAAAAAGATTTTTCCCGTAAGTTTCGTGCTGTTGATCTTTCTGTCGCCTATAAACTAGGAACTTTTATCTACAATCAATTTAATAGGAATGAGATGGAGTTAGATATTAATCTCTCTGATCATTATGGTATTACAAGTACCTTAAAGTTAGATTGAAAATCCTATACGATAAGAAGTATGTTTTACATTATACTGCACTAAATCTTCTATATATCCATTATAAACTTGTACGTAAATAAAGGGTGCTACTTTAGAGGCAAATACTTTGAAACGATATCCTACTTCTTGAAACCCCTGAAATGGCTTACCAGAATATTTTCCTCCAGGTCCAAAGTGAAGATAAAACTCATCAGAAAAAAAATGGTCTTTCACATTATATTTCAGAGAAATCCGAGTATCCCAAAAACTGCTGTAATCTCTTATATCACGATTATTATCACTCACATTTAAAATATAAAAAAATTTGGTATCCCAGTTGACATCCCTACTTCCCAAACGAGCAGTGGTATTAAAACGCAAGTAGCTGCGATTAATGGCACGAGAATCAACACCTCCTTTTCCATTAGATTTATGTTCTAAAAAACTGAAATCAATAGAATTTAAAAAATTTTCTTTTAAATCTAAACGATAAAGGAAATCAGGGTTATAAATGATTTCACGAAAAGGTGAGGAATTTTTTAAAACATCCCAAAACATGGTTTGTGTATAGGCAAAATAAAAATTATAATTACGTAAAACTTTAATCTTGAAACTAAATTGAACTTTAGCATCAGGCTCACCAATGATAGCATAAATAGGTTGATACCTTATAAGAGGAAAATAACTCTTGTTCCCTCCAATCGCATCATCTGCTTTAATAGAAAACATATAAAAAAAGAAACAAATAATAATAATTTTTTTAATACAAACATAATACGACATAGAAAACTCCAACTCTTATCTCAATTCAAAGAAATGTAGTTTTCTTTATGAGTAGTTAAGCAACATATTGTTAGGCTTGGTATAAACCATTTGTGCTACTGTTATATTCCTCATATAAAAAGCTGCTTCACAGTAAGCCAGATAATAATCCCACTTACGAAAGAAAGTTTGTGAAAAACCTAAATTTAAAACTTCTTTATTTTTTTCTAAAAAAGTTTTACGCCATGTCTTTAATGTATGAGCATAATGAATTCCCATGTCATCAAAATAATAAAGAGTAAATTGAGACTTCTTATTAGCGGCGGTGGTTAAAGCTGTTAGAGATGGAAGAAGTGAACCTGGAAAAATATGTTTTTGAATCCAATCTACATTCTTCTTTAAAGACTCAAAACGACTGTCATGGCATAAAATAACTTGAAGACCCATCAGCCCTTGAGATCTAAGTAAATGGCTACATTTTTCAAAAAAAACAGAATAATACTTAGCCCCCACTGCTTCTAGCATTTCAACCGATACAATCTTATCAAATTGCCCTTCAATTTCACGATAATCACATAATTTAATTGTAATTTTTTCTTCTAATTTTTTTTCTTTAATTAAATTTAAAACATAATCATATTGTTTTTGAGAAATAGTAATGGTTGTAACTTGGCAACCAAAGGTTTGGGCCATAAAAAGAGCAAAACCACCCCAACCACTGCCTATTTCTAAAACATGATCCGTATCTTTTAAATGAATAGCTGAGCATAATTTTCTATATTTTTTAATTTGGGCCTCTTGTAAACTAGTCGTAGAATGTTCAAAATAAGCCGAAGAGTACGTTTTTGTTTCATCTAAAAAGAGGTTAAAAAAATCATTTCCTAAATCATAGTGCTCAGCAATATTACGACGAGAGTTCATTAAATTATTTTCTCTTAACACGTGTGAAACTCTATTTAAGAATCCAAAAAAATTTACAAAAATATTTTTTTTCTTACGACTTCCTGAAATGCTAGTAGCGTTTTCAACGTTTAAAAGAAACCATTTTAAAACAGCGACAATATCAGGGCTTTCAATATGGCCCTCTACAAAACTTTCACCAAATCCAATATCTCCATAAAAAAGACATTTGCGAAAAAAAAGAGGATTTTTAATATATAAAGTTGCCTCAAACTTGTCATCTTTTCCAAAAACCTTAAGAGTTCCATCTGGCAAAAAAAGATTTAACTTTCCTTGAGTCATGACTTCCATGGTTTTTAAGATAATCTTTTGACTACATAAGTATTTATTTTTAAGGTTTAAAGAATGACAACAGCTATTTATTTTTTCCATAAGACAGCTCCCTTTTGCTTATCTTGATTTTCATTTTTCCTAAAAAAAGGAATCTTTTTAAAATATAAACGCATGGCGTGATAATGTATTCCTAGGATAACAAATAAGGTAACAAAAGGATATTGCCATAATGTTTTATAAAGATTGCTATCCGTCAATTCCTGCCAATGGCCTTTAACCTGAGCATTTAAGAGCATTTTATCTTTTCCATATGTTTTTACGCTATAATGCCACGAACTAGATGTTTCTATGTCAGGAATATCAAATTCAAATAAAGCGTCTACGGGAATAAAAGGAGAAACATAATAGTTTTTTACAACCTTTGCATAAAATTTTTTTCTATTATCATCGTAGGGGATGGCAAATAATTTCATTTCTCCAAATGTATTTCCTACTTGTGCCACACAAAATTTCTCTTGGTTTTTTCCATAACAAAAATAAAGAGAAATAGGATTAAAAATATAACCCCATGTACGTAAATGCGTTAAAAGCATTGTTTTCTCTAAAGAAAAATTAGGATCTTTTTGTTTTAAAAAAGAATCTAGACTCTCTTTAAGATTCATTTTAGGTAAGCACAAATGATCTTCCTCTAAAAATTTATAAGGTGCCCATCTCTTTCCAAAACTTAATCCTTTTATTTTTTCTTGAATTTGCTCTTTTTCTGCTAAGTCCAACAAAATATAAAAAACTCTATGAGAAAAAATATGTCTTTTGGGAAAAATTCTTGTATGAAAAACTTTAGCTTGAAAAATCTTTGAGTTCATTTTAAAAACTCTCTTACTTTTAAATCAAAGCTATCTTGCATTAAATTTACAGAAGAAAGAAGTGCATCCTCATGAAACCCATAGCGAAAATAACTACCACAAAAAAACATAGGCCCTGAACTTTGATTTAAAGCTATGAGTTCCTTCTGTGCTAAATCTGTTTTTTTATTAAATAGAGGATGATGGTAAGTAATCTTACGAATAATTTTATGCGGATCTAGTGGTTTTGTTTCATTAAGTGAAACAAAATAATCTTGCGAAGTTGGAAGTTTTTGTAAAATATTCATATAATATGTCACAATTGGACTTGCTTCATCTTGATCTATTCTATAATTCCATGCTGACCATACTTTTTTAAGATGAGGCATAACACTCTTATCTTGATGAAGATAAGCCGTGTTTTCTTGGTACTCAAATTTTGATAAGAGATCCTGTTGTAAAATTGTAGGTGATTTAAGAAGATTTAATGCTTCATCGGCATGACAAGCAAAAATGACTTGATCAAAGTCTTTTTTTTGTCCATCTTTTAATAAGAGGGTGACACCTCCTTTCATATTCCCTACAACTTCTATGACTGCATTATCTACCTGAATAGCGGCTGAGAATTCCTTAATTAGTTTTTCTCGGTATGCGCGGCTTCCTCCTGTGACTGTTCTCCAAGGGTGCTGAGTATTAAGCCCTAAGAAACCATGGTTATAAAAAAAGCGTAATAAAGTTTTTGCAGGAAAATCCTTCATTTTATCGGGAGGAGTTGACCATACGGCTGAACTCATCGGAATAATATAACGATTCAAAAAATCAGCACTATAACCTCTTCTCTCAACTAGCTGTTGTAAACTCACATGATCATACTCTTCATCATTCAAAATAGTGGGGGCCTCTTCATTAAAACGATTAATAGTTAAAAGCATTTGAATAAAGCGCAGGTTAAATATATTTTTTTTCTGAGAAAAAAGCCCTGAAAGACCTGACCCTGAGTACTGCCAATCACTTGGTCTATAATCTACTGCAAAAGACATGGGAGCTTCTTGAGTCTTTACCTGTAACTTCCGAAATAAAGCTGTTAGTAATGGATAGGTTATTTCATTATAAACAATAAATCCCGTATCAATGGGGACATCTCCCACCATAACTGTATTAGTATGTCCTCCTACATAATTATTTTTTTCAAAAAGAGTCACGTCATAAGATGAGAGCTTCTTTAAAAAATAAGCACAAGACATACCTGCAATTCCTGTCCCAACAATAGCAATAGACTTCATACAACCTTTTTAAATAAATAATGAGAAACAAACCATTCTTTTCCTTGTCGATAACCCCAAAGTTCTTCGCAAGCCATAAAGAAAATACGCCAGTACTGCCAAAAAATTTTATTTTTAATTCCATAAACTTGCTTAAATAATTCTTCTAACTCTGCTTTATTTTTATCCATATTTTCTAACCACGCTCTGGATGTTTTAGCATAATGAGTGCCTTGGACGTGCCAGTGTTTTGTCACTCTTAAGTGTTCATTAAAATAAAGCATTAATGTATCCGAAGGCATAATTCCTCCTGTAAAAAAATACTTAGACATCCAATCACTCTTATCTTTGATATCAAAAAAATAAGATAAATACCTATGGACAAAAATATGTACAAAAAAGAGACCTTGCGGCTTTAAAAAAGAAGAAACCTTTTTAAAAAGTTTAGGATAATTACGCATATGTTCTAACATCTCTACGCTGACAATACGGTCAAAACTTTTATCAATTTGGAAATCATTCATATCTTGAGTGATGATTTCTATATTAGTAATATTTTTTTCCTTCATCTTCTTTAAAATAAATTCTCGCTGAGAAGAAGAGTTTGAAACTGCTGTTATAAAACTTTTAGGATATTTCTGGGCCATAAATAAAGTAAGCGAGCCCCAGCCACATCCCAGCTCCAAAATCTCTTGCTCTTCTTGTAACTGCGCTCGAGAACAGGTCAGTTCCAGCATATTTTCTTCAGCTTGAGTTAAATTATCTGTCTGAGCATCCCACAACCCGCAACTATATTTAAGATAATCTCCTAATACTTTTTCATAAAATAAAGCTGGAACTTCATAATGTTGTTCGTTAGCTGATTGTGTATGAACCGCAATAGGTGCTTCTGTAATTTTCTGCAAAAAATCTTGCCACGCTCCTTCTTGTTCTAAATTATTTTTTTCATCTCTAATCCTTTGTTTCAAAAGAATACGAATACCTAAGCGAATTAAACTATCAGGCATATAATTTAAATAAGACATTATCTCCTCCTTGAAAACCATGGGAAAAAAACTGAAGTTGTTTTCTGATAATCCGCATAACTTTGCCCTCTTTTTTTTAAAGAAAGCTCTTCTGTAATTTTCACACCACTAAAGAAACGTAGTAAAATAAACATAATGAAAGCACTACTTAAGGCCCAGTAACCTCTTTCTTGATTAAGCCAAAATAAACTTATTCCTAACCAAAAAAGCCATTCAAAAAAATAATTAGGATGACGTGAATATTTCCAAAGTCCTATTTGACAAATGCCTTGTTGCTTTTGTTTAAAAATTTTTAACTGATGATCCGCTACTCCTTCCCCTACAATCCCTGCTAAAGCCAAAAGTATTGAAAAAAAATGGTTCAATTTCCACTCAGAATTAAGATCCTTGATGAAAGGTAGTGCGATAGTCCATGCTAATGACGCTTGAAAAAAATAAACACCTAACATCTTAAATTTAATTTTTTGCCCCCATCTACTCATCATATCTTGATAACGAGCATCATCACCAAGCTGAGATATTCTTTTCACTAAATAGGAACTGAGCCTTAACATCCAAGCAAGAACCAAAAAGAGCAAAATATATTTTTTTACACTCATCTCTCCTTGCTTAAATAAATAAAACAAAGCACAGGTTGCAATAGTAGGGGCCCAAAAAGAATCTACCACTCCTGCCTTGCCTGTCTTTAAAAAGAAAAACCACGCTATTAACATAATAGAGTAACAAAGAAAAAAACCTTGGAGTAATAGTGGCATTACTTCATCTCTCTTTTAGGTAATAAAAGTTGCACCAATGAATCTTCTTTTTTCAGATTAAAAGTTTGTAGAAAAAAATAAAACATTGTAGCAATACTACCTAACGCTAAAAAAAGAATCGTCCATACTAAAAAAGAACAGAATTTTTTCTCTCTATAATAAAGCCAAAAACACAAAACAC
This sequence comes from Bacteriovoracaceae bacterium, assembly GCA_018060635.1. Lineage (GTDB taxonomy): Bacteria > Bdellovibrionota > Bacteriovoracia > Bacteriovoracales > Bacteriovoracaceae > JAGOVR01. Next base: position 15,850 of record JAGOVR010000005.1, on the reverse strand, counting down.
CTGCATTCACATAAAAATCTTTGACAGTAGCTGTTAACCAAGGAATTTGTGCTAAGGTATCCCATTCTTTAAAAAGATTACTTTGAAGAGAGGTGGCTATAACGACAACACTCATAAAAACAAATAAAGAAAAAAAGACAATACGTGCAATCCATATTTTCATATTAAACTCCTTTAAGTTTAAAATGATTTTAGCCTTGGCACTATGCACGTCACAAGATCAATCTAAGATTTTAGAGCTTTTTTATAAGCTTCTAAGACCCTAAGTCGAGCAGTACTGTGTTCTACTACGGGTAAAACATAACTAGGCTCGCCCCACTCTGGTACCCATTTTTTGACATAGATGAATTGTGGATCAAATTTTTTTAACTGGAGTGTTGGATTAAAAATACGAAAATAAGGAGCCGCATCACAGCCTGTGCCTGCTGACCATTGCCAATTCCCATTATTAGCAGAAAGATCAAAATCTAAAAGTTTACGCGCAAAATAAGCTTCTCCTAATCGCCAATCAATCAAAAGGTGCTTACATAAAAAAGAAGCTGTCAGCATGCGAACACGGTTATGCATATAGCCCGTTTGATTAAGTTCGCGCATCCCTGCATCGACTAAAGGATAACCTGTTTTCCCTTCACACCATTTCTTAAAATCTTCTTCATCACTGCGCCACTCAATGGCATCATATTCCTTACGAAACGCTCCTTTAACCACATGAGGAAAATGAAATAAAATTTGCATAAAAAACTCACGCCAAATAAGTTCCGATAACCATGTTTGATTTTTTTCACTCGCTATTTTTAAACACTCCCGAACACTTATAGTTCCAAAGCGTAAATGAAGACCTAGATGTGTTGTTCCTTGGTGTAAAGAAGGGAAATCTCGTGTTTTATCATATTTTTTAATAATTTCTACATTCAAATCAAGAGGAGGCATTGGCACTAAACTTTTCTTAAAACCCAACTCTTCTAAAGAAGGCCAGCCATAAGTTTTTTTTACTTTAAAAAAATGAGTATGCAGTTCATCTGTTCTATAGTTTGGAATCCCTTGTGCATAAAATTTCTCTAACCATTTATTTTTGTAGGGAGTGAAAACCGTATAAGGGTTTAAATCATTCTTTAAAACTTCATTTTTTTCTAGCAAACACTGATCTTTAAAACTCTGGAAAGAAATGCCTTTTTCATGCAGGTAGGTAGCAATCTGTCTATCTCGCTTGAGCGCATAAGGTTCATAATCATGATTAGTAAAAACAGATTTTACAGAGAAATTTTTAATTATTTTTTGAAAAACATCTAAGGGAGTGCCCACTTCTACTAAAAGATCACTTCCCAGACTTTGAAGTTTTCTTTTAATTTGGGCCAAGGAATCATGAATAAATGTAACTCTTGCATCATCTTTATCTTGTAAATGAGTGAGTATCTCTTGGTCAAAAATAAATAAGGGAAGAACATCGTTATGATTTTTTAAAGCTTGATAAAGACCATGATTATCTTCAAGCCTAAGGTCCCGACGAAACCAAAAAAGTGTAAGAGATGTATTTTCCATCTCCCTTACAATAAACTATATTTTTTATTCTTGCGAGTCTTCTATTAAATCGGGGCAATCTAAATAAGTATTAGCAGAACGACAAGCTCTCTTATCAATAAACAAAGGTCTCTTAGGCAACGTACGCACATAATCTACATATTGATTTTTTTGGGCATCCCACTTTACAACTTGGATTTCTACGTGACGATTAAATTGCCGACCTAAATCATCCTCATTAGATTTTATCGGTTTTTTTTCTGAAAAAGATTTTGTTTCAATAAGCTCACGAGGGACACCACTTTGTACTAAATATCTTTTTGCACTTTCAGCTCTGGCAAGTCCCAAATTACTGTTATAGCTACAATCATTACACCAATCTGTATGTCCTTGAATACGAATTCTAAAATCGAGCGGACCTTCTATCTTAGGTAATATTTTCCATAATTCTAAAAGAGCATTTAATGTTGTTGTACCATCTCTTGTATAACGCAACATAGATCTATCTAAATTGAAATATAAATGTCCTAGATCAAAACGTTCACTGCGCTCTAAAACAACTCTATCCTCAAAGTCATCGTGTAAATAAAATATTTCAGTTAAATGAATATCTTTATCTTTGGGAAATGGAGTGGTTAAGGATCTAATCTCTCCTGTGATTTGAAAGCTTTCTGTATACCCTTCCACTGTTACTTCTATGTTATAAGTCTCTCCTGCTTTCAACTTATAAGATCCTTGTTTTTTTTCTACTAAAATATTATTTTTCTTTTCTAAAACTCTAATTTGGGCTTTTTCCGTTAGATCAAAATCTGTGCGATCATTTTTAACAATAACTTGAAGAAAAACATTGTAGCGTGCAGGGGGAATAAAAGGTTCTACTTTATAAATATCTTTCTCTCCATAGCCACCCACACGATCACTGGAAAAATAACCTAAGTTTGAATCTTTTTTAAGGTAAAAATAAATATCGTCACTAGGAGAATTAATAGGATAACCTAAATTAAGCGCAGGAAGCCATCTCCCTTCATTTGGATCACCTTCGGGTTCTGAGACAAAAATATCATATCCACCTAAACTTTCAGGTCTATCTGAACTAAAAAAAAGATATTCTTTTCCTCGCATTGAAACTCTATTGGGAGCATCTTCATTATAGTTACTATTTATTTTTCTTCCCAAATTGGGAGGAGTCTCAAAATCATCTAAGCGTCCACTGCGACTTTTCGTAATAAAGAGATCCCGTCCACCGAATGTACCTTGAATTTTCTTTTTGAGATCTGAAGGTCTATCGCTCGCAAAAATAATAGTTACTTCATCTCCAACCGTCTGAACATGGAAAGATGTTTCTGTATACTTGGTATTAATATTTTTTATAGGAGTATCTGTCTTACACTGACCTTTTTTAGGTCCTTCCGCTTCTTCAATCTCGCAGATACAAATAGTGCCGTTATCATTTCCTTTATAAGTAATTTGAAACAATCCTTTGGATGTTCTCACAAAATCATTAGTAGCATGGTGATTATTACTCTTATTCATTTTTGTTAAAGGAGTGACTGTACTCTGAGACAAATTATAAAAATAGGCATTTTCGTTATAATCGTCATTGCGAAAAAGGTCTGGATTTACAATATCTACAGGCATCCTAGAAGTAAAATAAAGTAATCCTCCTTGAAGAACAGGACTATGCTCTGAATAAGGAGTGTTAATAATCGGCCCTAAATTTTGAATAGAAGAGATAGCTTCGCGCTCTTCTACTTTCCTTTGATACTCTTTTTCTGCTTTTAAAAAGTTTTCAGCATACTGTTTTTCTTTTTTTAATCTTTGCACTGCCTTTAGTGCATACTCACCTGACACCTGACTAAAATAGATAATACCTTGCTCAAACAAATTTAGACTTTTTTTACATTGTCCTGCTTGTTCATAGAAACAAAGGTTTTTCCCAAAATGCAGAAGATATTCTTGATAGATCTGCTGTTGCTGTTCATTTAATTTTTCGACTTCAGTTATCGAACTATAGATATTTTCAAATAAATTTAACGCCTCTTTTTTATTCTCCTCTAACGCTGTTTCATCTAGTGTTATGGCATAGAGAGCTTTATTAAAAACATCATCATTCTTAATTACAAGAGCTTGGGCATTCTCTAAAGCTAAGGCATATGCTTTACCCTTAAGATAGGTTATCACTGTCTCTGGAGTGGCACTATTTTGAGCGTAAACGCAGGGAAGTAAAAAAAGAACGAGGAACAAAGTTATAATATTTTTCATAGAGCTGATCTACCATAAAAAAAAGATAATATAAAACTCTTGTCTAAGATTGTTGGTATTTTTTACATAGCCTTAGAAAATATTCTAAACGTCATTAAAATCTATATCTTATTTTAAGATATGAGTATCCCAACCGCATCTAAAGGCTTTTTGAGCTTGCAATAAAATAATATCTTTATCTTGGTAATATTCTTGGTAATATTGTTTACTAATTTTAAAACACTCTCTTATCTGGTTTATATCATGTTGAATAACAGGTCTGATGGGGTCTATGGCAATATCATCAAATTGAGAAAGGCGTGGATATGTATATAACAAACTTCGCTCTCTCTCCGCCTTATCTGTTGACGTTATAATTTCAATATCAGGAACGATTCCCCTATGATGGTAAGACTTGGCAGAAGGCAAAATAAGTTGGCCAGAAGTTTTTTTAAAAAGAACATTTTTGTCACTCTCTGGATGATAAAGAGTCACTCCATCTATTTCGTAATACTCTTGAAAAGTTCCTTTCCCAAAAGAAGTTTCGCCTAAAACTACAGCAAAACCGTAATTTTGAAGTCCTCCTGCTAAAAATTCTGCCGCACTCTTAGTTTGTGAATTAATTAAAACTAAAGTGTGTAAAGGAAGAGGGAGTGAATCCTGTGTAGAAGTGATTTCATAATACTCTGATTGATTGAAACGCTCAATATAACCCAATGGCCATCCTGCATGAGGAATAAAAAAATCTAAGATTTGTGCCGCCTGAGCGACATCACCACCTTGGTTATCACGTAAATCTAAGATGAATCCCTCTAATTGATTATAGCCACCGAGCTCTTGAAATATTTTTTTAAAATTATTACCTAATGAAAAGACATCGAATGAATTAATTTTCATGTATATTATTTTTTTAGCTCCAATTTCTATTTTATAACCCTTAATATTTTCATCAGTGGGGTTATGATGATAACTAGCAGACAATGGTTCATATGATTTTAAGAAATCTCTAGGTTGAATATAAGTGTATGAATCATAGACTGTTTGCAGGAATGTATTAATCATTTTAGCTAAAGCATAGCTTTTATATGTTTTAGGAATTTCAGCATAAATATTTTTAAAAAGATCTCCCCATGAAAATTTTTTATAAATTCTTATATCTATTTCACTTACAGCTTGATTAAATTCCTGACTGTTGACGCTCATATAAGAAATTTGAGCATGGTTTTTTATAAGATAGAAATCCGCATAAATTTCTTGGATCAAATATTTATTTTCTTTATTCACTAATTTTTTAGGAATAAAAACTAACTTTTTATCTGTATACTGTAGAAGACGATTTATGGCCCTTACACATCCCAGAAAATGACGGGAAGATTCTGTACAACTAACTGCTATCTTTGGTAACTCTGGATAAAGCTCTATCTTATTCCAGTAAGAGAACGTAGGGTCTTGATTTGGATTTAAAATATTTTGAGCAAAAATAACATTACTCAAAGAAATTAAAAAAAATATTTTAAAAATAAAAAGTCGTTTCATATGTATGCTATAAGTAACATATTTTCCCTCTGTGAATCAATTTGGTTAGTAATTTTTACCTAGCTTGAAAAACATATTCTCTCAGGAATATACTCTTTGCTTTTTAACTGTATTTAGGGTAAGAAAATAAAGTGTCGGGCTGTAGCGCAGTCTGGTAGCGCACTTGTATGGGGTGCAAGTGGTCGCTGGTTCGAATCCAGTCAGCCCGACCATTTTTATTTTTGTCATTTGCCTTAACTCATTCTAAAATGAAAAAATATTAATTTCTAAACGGAGGATTTTATGAAAAAAATGTTATTTTTAAGCTTATTTGTTTTAACTTCAAGTGCTCTTTATGCGGACAATCACTGTGAAGAAATCAAAAATTCTATAAGCGCTAAGAAAGAGTCTTGTAAAGCTGTTGAGAAAAGTAAGAAGGCTGAATGTAAAAATGAAGTAAAAGAAATTAAAGCCAAGCTTAAAGAATGTAAAAAAAGTGCAAAAGCCGCAAAAAAAGTTAAAGCTCAACCTCAAACGTAATTAATTTTTATAATTCTTTTCTAAAAGCGCCCTTAAAAGGGCGCTTTTAGTTTATATCTAACTTTTGATCAAATCCTTTGGTATTTTTTAGAATAATACTAGGTATTAAAGTAGAAAGAAGAGTGTAGATAATCAAGGCCACAAAATAAGAATATTCTAAAGCATATTTTTCTCGCATTAAATTTGCTAACACTAAACCAAAAATAAGATTTGGTGTAATAGCAATAGAAATAGGAAAGCTTTCTTTTATTTTTTCTTTAAAACTTATCTTTCTATGAATAACCACAACTAAGACTCTCAAGCTTGTTATCGCCAGCATAAGGAGCAAACTAAATAAAACTGAAAAAAGAGGGATACTTTTAAATGTAATTTCACTCCCTGCTTTAAAGAAATAAAAAGGAATGAAAAAAGAACTAAAAATTTTCATAAGAAAAAAAAGCTTTTCATTTTTTTCATCTGGAAAAAGTTTTTTGAAGCGACGAGCAATAATTCCTACTAAAAAAGCTCCTACTAGATAATATACTCCAATCTTCTTAGTAATAAGCCCTGCTAAAACTGCTAACATAATAATAAAAGAAAATTCTGAGTTCTTAGCATAAGGAGCAACAACTTTTGCAAAAAACCAAAATAACAAGGGCAATACCAATACTAATAATAGCATTTGGCCCGAAGCTAAAACAAAATGCCAAGAAAATGAAAACTGAGTTACAAAAAACATAAGGAAAAGAGCTACTAGTTCTGCTGTAATCGCTTTAGTTTTAATCCAGTTTTGTTGCTCCTTATTTAAGCCTAATGAAGAAAGTGAATCGAGAATAAAACCTGCTGAAGGTGTTGTCAGAGCTAAACTATATAAAATAGCGTTTTGCCGAGAAAAATGGAAATAAAAATGTAAACCCGACGAGACCAGCAAAACTAAAATCAAAATATAAATGATATGAATAATTAAAAACTTTCTATGTTTTATCAACTCAGGTAAATCAACCTCCAATCCTGCAAATAAAAATAATGAGCTGATCCCTAGAATAGCCAACAAATTAATGACGGTATCGTGCTCAAAAAGACCAAAATAAGTACTTGTAATTATACCAAGAAAGAAACAGGTAATCCCAGCAGGAATCCAAACTCTCTCTAAAATACGAGTTAGAACAAAAAAACCAAAAATAAGAGCAACATAGTAGTATTCATGATTCATACGTTTAGTCCAAATTCAGGTTAGTTACTACGGAGTAGAAGCCTTATGCCGACAGAAATAATCGCTAATGCCAAAATGCGAATAATAAGATTTCCTTTAAGTTTACTGGAAAATTTAGCTCCCACTTGCGCTCCGACTATCACACCAGGAGCTAAAAAAAGAATATGCTGAAAGCCTTGCTGTAAACTTCCTTCATAAAGGTGAGTTAAACTTCCAAATAACGCCATAATCGCTAAAATAAAATGTGAGGTAGCAGTAGCCATATGCACAGGGAAATGCAAAAGATAAACAAGTGCGGGGACGTGAATGATTCCACCTCCAATTCCTAATAAACTAGAAATAAATCCGACCACTACACTTAAGGCAATCCCTACAGACATATTATAAGGTTTTATTGTAAAACTTTCTTCAGTATTGTTTTGCTCTTTTGTTTTTTTAAAAAAAAGATAGAGTCCTGCTAAAATTAAAAATAGAGCAAAAATAGGATCAAAATATTTACGAGAAAGATGAGGAACCGTTAAACTTCCCAAAACAGCACCAGGAATAGAAGCTATCGCAAAAATAATTCCTGATTTATAATCAATACGTTTTTTGAATGCATAAGCAACACTGCCTGAGAAAGCATTAAAAAAGACAACCGCCAAAGAGATAGCTGTGAGATGAGCCGCAGGTTCATTAGGATACAAGAAAAAGAAAATGGGCATTAAAATAAACCCACCACCTGCACCCACTAAGGTTCCAAAAGCTCCAACGAAAAAGCCTAATAAAATAAACATCCAAGGATTCAGCATAACCCGATACTAACATATTATTTTGAAAGAAAAAGGACTAAAAAGTTGAGGGGAAAAACTTCTGTCCTTTTAATTTAATCTCTAATATTTTTAGGGCCTGCGAAAAAAAATCCTGATCTTCTTGAGAAAACCTAGCCAGCTTAGGCGAATCAATATCTAAAACACCCACTAATTTTTTCTCTATAAAAAAAGGAAGAACCAACTCTGAACGGGAAGCACTATCGCAAGCAATATGATCAGGGAATGCATCAACATCATCTACTCGCATAATTTTTTGATGTGTAAATGCATATCCACAAACACCACGATCAAAAGCAATAGTAGTACACGCAGGCTTTCCGATAAAAGGTCCTAAAACTAATTTTTTACCATCATTTAAATAAAAACCGATCCAATTGATCTCAGGGATTTCAGAGAAGAAAAAAGCACTAAAATTAGCTAAATCTGTTAACCAAAATCCTGTTAAAAGTTCTTCTAATTGTTTTAACTGTACGGATTTTTCTGCCATTTTTTCTCCTTTTCTGAGATGATTATAGCCTATTTAGAAAAGGAAACACATTGCCTTACAAAAAATATTTTTTTATTACGATCGGATTTATTTTCCTTTTTTTGGGAATTATTGGAATTTTTTTACCTTTACTCCCCTCAACTCCTTTTCTCATTTTGACGGCTTTTTGTTTTAACCGTGGTTCTGATAAATTTCACACATGGCTCATGCACCACCCTCTTTTATCTCCTCCTCTTCTTGATTGGCAAAAAAATCGGAGGATTCGAAGAAAATATAAAATCCTCACTACTCTTACTTTGGCTTTTTCTAGTCTTTTTGTTTTTACATCTCAAAGCATTCCAAAAATAGGATATATCTCTTTTATACTTTCTATTTTAGGAGTCTTAATTTTTGTTTGGACACGCAAGGAATAGACCCTTTTTTGAGGAAACTTATGTTTAAATATAAACTTTATGAAGACGTAAACATCAGTACTTACTTAAAATGGCTTATTCTAAGCTTCTCTGCAGGTAGTATCAATGCTGGAGGCTATCTTTGTTGTTATCACTTTGTCTCCCATATTACAGGTTTTTACACCGTGGCTGGTATCGCTCTAAAACATGATTCCTTTTTAAAATTTCTTAGCATTTTAACTATTCCTATTTTTTTTCTCCTAGGAGTTATGATTTCTGCTTTACTCACTGAAAAAAAGAAAAAGGATAAAGACAAATTAAAATATCCTCTTATTTTATGTCTTGTGGGAATCTTATTAACAACGGTAGCTTTCGCTGGATTTTTTAATTTTTTTGGTCATTTTGGTGAAACATTAAATCTTCGCCATGATTATCTCTTGTTGGCACTTTTATGTATGGCCTGTGGTTTACAAAATGCCGCTATCACTTCTTCCTCTGGGTCGACGATTCGTACGACTCACCTCACAGGAATAACAACTGATTTAGGTATTGGAATTATTCGCTCTGAAATACATCCTGAATCCTTACAGCAACAAAAAATAGAAAGGAAAGTTAATCTTTTTCGTTTTTTTAGCATTATTGCATTTACCTTGGGCTCTGTTGTCGGTGCTTTTTTCTTTGTGCAATTTGAATATCTTGGCTTTCTTATGCCTGCTTTTATTTCTTTTTATTTTGCTTGGGCCAATTCTTAATTTCTAAGTTAGAGTTAGCTATAAATTTATGAGGAGTCTTTATGCCAACACCTGAAAGTATTAATAAAGTTGAAAAACTTGTAAAAATTTTTTCTGAAAAATCTGGAACGACTCAGCATCCTAATCCTGAAGTGACCGAAGGAGTCTGCATGGGACTTGCAAAAAATATTGATGATTTAGGTAAACCCTTGTGCCCTTGTCGTTTTTATCCTAACAAAAAAGAAGAAGTTACACATAGAACTTGGATTTGTCCCTGTGATGATATGCAAATTTATAAATACTGCCACTGCCTTCTTTTTGTGACTAAAGAAGGTTTACCGATCACTGAATACTTACCAGAAAAACATGAAGGTAAAATTGCTTATGGCGAAGTAAAAGATCCAACTCCCTCTCAAGGGAGGGCCTTAAAAAATAAAGCTCATGAGAGAGAACTGGAACGTATTAATCGTGAGACTTAATCAGAATTTTTCTCACTTTTATCCATCTCTTCTAAACAATCAAAACAAAGACAATCCGTATAACACGACTGCATTTTTGTTAAGCTTTCTTCTGAAATTTTTAAAGAAAAACACCAGCAAGTTCCTTCTTTTTGACCACATTCAAAAAGCTTTAAACAACGAGGACATTTCTTTGATTGGGCCATAAAAACCTCAGTGATAATTTTTTTTCTCACTTTTCTCTTATAAAAATTTTTCTCTGAATCATATTAGCACATCTTTTTTAGCTAACTAGTTAAATTAACAGTATACAGTTTTTTGTATGTAAGAAAATGTGATTCCCCTTTTATGATGGAAAGAAGGTATGGAGTATACATGAGTTTCAATGTTTTGAAAAAGACGGAATTGTTCTCTCAAGATCCTAATGTTTCTTTCGCCCCCTTTTTGCAAGCACTCCAAAATATCTCTCCCTTAAATAGAAGTATTATTAATGACCTTAAAGATTGCAACATCGAAGGGGAAGACGATATCTTTTTTCAATTAAATGAAATGTTTCAAAATAACTTCCCTGAAAAAATTGAAAATATTAAACTTTATTATCGTAAGCAAGAGATGAAAAAACTTTGTGCCGAGGCCCATCAATTAAAATTTGCAAGTTCTGGCATGGGTGCTCAAAGTATTGCAAAAGTATGTCAGTATTTAGAATACACTGAAACGTGGGATGACGAAGTTCTTCTTACACTTATTGAATGTCTCGAACATGAGTTTGAACGCACTCTTTTAGCCTTACAAAACGAAATTAAATCACCTTCTTAAAAAAAGATAAAAATAACGGCCCCTCCGATCATGGTTGCAACACCTGTTAAAAACCATAAAGTAGGCGGTTCTTTTTTCCTTATATGTTCACAAATAGAAGCAATAATGGGAGCAAGAGCCCCCCCAATGCCAGAAACAATAGCAGGGTTTGTTTTAGATATAGCTTGAAGATACATTCCCAGTGAAAAAAAATTTCCTAGTATGGTTGCTATCAGTAAAAGTTTTAATTTGGGAGAAGGAAGATGAAAATAATTGAGAGAATATCTTGTTTTTAAGTTAAGTAAAAACAAAAAGACCACTGCAATACCGACACGGTAAACATTCGCAGAAAATCCTCCTAGATGCGGATCTAACATAAAAGCTTTTTTAGAAAAAATAACTCCTAAGCTATCTAAAGAAATACCAATAAAAGCAATTCCTGCCAGCTTCCAAGAAAAACTACCACGACTTTTTTTCTCAAAAGATAGAAAAAAGACACAACTTATCATGAGAATAATACCGATTATTTTAGAAAAACTTAATGTTAAACCTAATAAAAAATAAGCCTGCAAAGCAATCAGAGAAGGAGCAAATGAAGCTAACATTAAGGTACGAGAAGCTCCCAAATGAGCTAAAGCATAAAAAAGAAAAAGGTCTGCAATAGCAAATCCCAAAATACCACTAAGTAAAAGAAAAAAAATAGCCTGAGGATGAATGAATAAATTCCCTCCTAATAAAGCTACTATTAAAAATAGAAAAAAAGCAAAAGTTGCTTTAAGAAAGTTAAGCTGAATCATCGGCATATCTTTTCCTAAAGAGGAAAAAATCTGTGATCCAAAACTCCAAGCGGAAGAATAGGCAATAATTGAAAACCAAGGAATCATATTTTTTTCCTAACAACGTGTAGTCCATCTCGGACTGTCAAAATAATATGCTCAACTCTTTTATCCTGAGCTATTCTCTGATTCAGATGGTGAATACTACGAGTCATTTCATCTTGTTTGTCCTCATTATGAGTGACTTCACCATCCCAAAGACAATTATCAACTACAATAAGTCCTCCTTGTTTTACTTTAGGAAAAACCATTTCATAGTAGTGTTGATAATTTTTTTTATCAGCATCAATGAAAACTAAATCAAATATTCCTTGTAACGTCTCAATAGTTTCTAAAGCGGGGCCTAAAATTACTTTTATTTTTTTACCATGAGGACTTTGCGTAAAGAAACTCTTCGCTATCTCTGTATTAAAAGCACTCACATCACACGTGAAAAGCTCTCCTTCTAAAGGAAGAGCTTCTGCCATACTAAGAGCAGAATAACCTGTAAAAGTTCCTATCTCTAAAACTCTTTTAGCTTGTGTAATTCCTATGAGTATTTTTAAGAATTGCCCTACGAGAGGGCCTGATAACATTTGAGGAGCCGTTGTTTTCTCATGAGTTTCTTGCATCAATTTTTGTAAAAGGTCACTATCTTGACTGCTAAACGCTTTTGCATAATGTTCAATCTCTTTAGAAATAATCATAAATTACCCTTTCTTAATTTAAGGCTTTTTGCTAGATTGCCTGTAAATCTATTTAATCATAAAAATTTATAGAAGAAGTGAGGGTATGGGAAGTGGAATATCAATTTAAAAATATTGAAAAAAAGTGGCAAGATCTTTGGGAAAAACAAAATATCTTCCAGACTCAACCTGACACGCAAAAACCTAAGTATTATATTTTAGATATGTTTCCCTATCCTTCAGGTTCAGGTCTGCATGTGGGGCATCCTCTTGGTTACACAGCTACCGATATTATTGCGCGCTTTAAACGTATGAAAGGATTTAATGTTCTCCACCCTATGGGTTGGGATAGTTTTGGTCTTCCTGCGGAAAATCACGCGATCAAAACAGGTGTTCACCCTCATAAAATTACAGAAGAAAATATTACGACCTATAAAAGACAATTAAAATCTATTGGGCTTTCCTATGACTGGAGTCGTGAAGTAGCTACTTCACATTTAGATTATTACAAATGGACGCAGTGGATTTTTGTACAGCTTTATAATAAAGGTCTGGCCTACGAAGCTGAAATTAACGTCAACTGGTGTCCTGAACTTAAAACTGTTCTTGCGAATGAAGAAGTAGTGGATGGAAAGTCAGAGATTGGCGGACATCCAGTTATTAGAAAACCCATGAAACAGTGGATGCTTAAAATTACGGAATACGCTGAGCGACTTCTGACTGATCTAGACGATTTAGATTGGCCACACTCTATAAAAGAAATGCAACGCACTTGGATTGGAAAATCAGAAGGTGCACTCATTGATTTTACAGTCGAAAGCTCTCTAATCTCCATATTTACCACTCGCCCTGATACTCTTTTTGGCGTAACTTACATGGTGATTGCTCCAGAACATCCCTTAGTAAAAAAACTAACAACTGCTGAACATAAAGAAAATGTTGAAAAATTTTTACATGAGGTTTCTTTAAAATCTGATTTGGAACGCACTGATTTAAATAAAGATAAATCAGGTGTTTTTACGGGAGCCTACGCTCTTCATCCCCTCACACAGAAAAAAATTCCTATTTGGATTGCTGATTACGTTTTAGCTTCTTACGGAACAGGAGCTGTCATGGCTGTTCCTGCTCATGACAGTAGGGATTTTGAATTTGCTAAAAAATATAACCTGCCCCTGTTAGCAGTTATTGAAGCTGACATTTCTGAGCAAGCTTTTGAAGATGATGGTATCCATATTAATTCTGATTTTTTAAATGGCCTTAATAATAAAACAGCTATTTCTAAAATGATTTCCCATTTAGAAGAAAAAAAATTAGGACAAAGAAAAATTAACTATAAATTACGTGACTGGCTTTTTTCTCGTCAACGCTACTGGGGAGAACCCTTTCCTATTTTAAAATTTGAAGATGGAACTATTCGTTGTTTAGAAGCACACGAACTTCCTGTAGAACTTCCACAAGTAGAAAAATATGAGCCTTCTGGGACAGGCGAATCACCTCTTGCAACTATTGATACTTGGCTGAACGTCATTGATCCTAAAACAGGAAAAAAAGCACGCAGAGAAACTAATACCATGCCACAGTGGGCAGGTTCTTGTTGGTACTATTTACGTTTTTGTGATCCTCGCAATACGGAAGAGGCTTTTTCTAAAAAAATGGAAAATTATTGGATGCCTGTAGATCTTTATGTAGGAGGAGCAGAACACGCAGTTCTCCATCTTCTCTACTCTCGTTTTTGGCATAAAGTTCTTTTTGATTTAGGACTCGTTTCAACAAAAGAGCCTTTTCAAAAACTAATTAATCAAGGAATGATTTTAGGCCCTGATCATGAAAAAATGTCTAAATCTCGTGGCAATGTTATCAGTGTGGATGATGTCACTCAAAATTATGGAGCTGATACTCTGCGCCTGTATGAAATGTTTATGGGACCTTTAGAAAAAACTAAACCTTGGTCGGTGGAAGGAATGAAAGGGGTCCATAATTTTATCTCTCGTGCTTATCGTTTTTTTGCGAGTAAAGAAAATCTTTCATTAAATATGGAAGATGAAGAAGTTAGTAAGCTTTTACATAAAACTATTAAGAAAGTAGGGAGCGATATTGAAGAATTTAAATTCAATACCTCTATTTCTCAAATGATGATCTTTACTAATCTTTGTATCAAAAAAGGGAAAATCACTACTCAGACAGCTCAAACTTTTGCCTTAGTTCTCGCTCCTTTTGCTCCTCATGTGGCTGAAGAGATTTGGGAAGTCTGCGGCGGAAAAGAATCCCTTGCCTTCAAAACTTGGCCCACCTTTGATCCTATGCTTGCTAAAGATGATCTTATTACTATGGCTGTACAAATTAATGGAAAAACTCGCACGACTTTAGATGTTCCAGCAGGTATTTCTCAAGCTGACTTTATGGCTTTAGCGAAAAAAGAAGAAAAGCTTTTGAAATACTTAGAAAATGCTCAAATAGTTAAAGAAGTTTTTATTGCTGGGAAAATTTGTAACTTGATTGTTAAATAAGGTTACAATAATCAGGCGTCAAACTACTGAAAGACTCTTCTTCTATCTTATAAAACTGTTCTGCACATTTTAAACCTTGTCCCTCAAATGTGCATATTTTCTTCTCAAATTTTTTGAAATTACTTTTGATATTATTTTCAAAAGAAAAAGTACAGTTAAGCCTATTGACTGTTGTCTTGAAATGGCCTCGCCGTCCTTTGCGTAAGCCTGAAATAAACTCTTCCTTCTCTATGATCATGTTAATATTTACAAAAGTTCGATTCTTTTCTGCTTCATAAAAAGTACGTACTAATTGCAAATGAATCTTTTGATCCTCACAACCCCATAAAGCACAAAGGGAAAATAAAAATATTATCTTAAAAAAATTATTCATTAAAAAAACTCCTATCTGTTTTACATATATACCTACAAAAACAGTATGTCAATCTTTTGTTTGACATACCAAACAAACCCCTTTATTTTGCAGTTCCATGAATAAAAAAATTCTTCCTATTAGATCTTTCATTGGCATCCTCTTTTTTTGTGTGTGCTCTCCTCTTTTCGCACAAAATCAAACCTATTCTGATATTGATCTCATCCATATGACTGAAGCGGCTATTGAGCCAAATCCTACATTACCCTACGGAACAAAATTTTTGGAGAACTTTAATGCTCCTCGCATTATCAGAAATCTAGGGCGTGTTAATCGTTTAGCCGGAGATAATAAAACAGTTACGCATCTTTTTCAAAGCTTAGCTATTATCTTTGCTTCTTCTCATACTATTGAAGTTTCCATTGCAACACTAGCAGGAGAAGCAGGTCTTACCAATGCTGATTGGGAAACCTCTCATCGAATATTAGCGTCTATGCTTTCAAGTATTAGTCTTCCCGGCCTTGATCCTCTTTGTCTTTTTTTAGGATATATTACTCTTCGCTATAATCTGGCCCGTACTGTTTTGACTAAAGCAGTCTCCCCTATTCGTTATATCGCTTTTGATGTAGTAGGAACAAAAATGACAAAGCTCATTCCTATAGAAAAAATTTTTACCCGCGGAGATGTTTTAGAACTATTTAATAACAATCGTCACATTACTTATGAAGAAAAAAATAAAAATATCTATGTGTCTTTTATAACGGAATCTGGCAAAACAGCTATTCAGCTTAATATGTTAAGAACAAATG
>JAGOVR010000077.1 GCA_018060635.1 Bacteriovoracaceae bacterium | reverse complement strand
ACACATAACAGGGGCCCCTGTGAGTTTTGAAGACTCAATATGCGCTGAATGTCCTTCCAACACAATATTGGCTCCCATACGAATAAGTTCTGGTACGTGCATAAAACGATTCTCAAAAATATGTTCGCTTATAAGAGAAGATGTTGTGGCCGTTAAACACAGGGCCATCATTTGCGCTTGAACATCTGTAGGAAACCCTGGGAAAGGAGCGGTATCTACTCGACAACCCTTCAAATTTTTTACAGCTAAAACTTCAATATGTTTTTCTCCCAAATTAAACTGAGCACCCATAGATTCTAATTTTTCTAAAACACTCATAATTTTTTGAGGTCTGATATTAGTAACTGTTATGTGACTGCCTGTAATAAGACCTGCCATAACATAAGTAGCCGCTTCAATGCGATCCCCTTCCACTTGGTAAGTGGTAGATTTTAATTCCTTCACTCCTTCAATTTCTATCAGACGTGTTCCTGCACCTGTTACTTTTGCTCCCATATGATTTAAGAAAACTTGCAGTTCTTCTATTTCTGGTTCTTGAGCCACATTTTCTAAAATAGTTTTACCTTCTGCTAAAACCGCCGCCATCATGAGATTTTCTGTAGCTCCCACTGAAGGAAAAGGCATGACATAGTGAGCGCCTTTAAGACCAGAAGTTTTAGCATGGACGTAGCCTGCAGAAATATCAATGACAGCTCCCATTTTCTTAAGACCTTCCAAATGAATATCCACAGGTCTTGCCCCAATAGCACATCCACCAGGTAAAGAAACATGAGCTTCACCAAAGCGAGCAAGAAGGGGACCTAAAACTAAAATAGATGCCCGCATAGTTTTTACTAATTCATAAAGAGCAGTAACAGAATTAACAGTAGAACCATCTAATATAATATCCTCGCCTGAGCTTACAATAGTTGTTCCTAATTTTTGTAAAAGATCTTGCATGGTACTGATGTCACGCAGTTTAGGAATTTTTTGTATGGTAACTGGCTTTGTGTTCAGAAGAACAGCCGCTAAAATAGGTAGACAAGCATTTTTAGCACTAGAAACTTCCACACTGCCTGAAAGTTTTGCAGGACCTTCAATAATGAGTTTATCCATTTTTTTCTCCTTCTAAATATCTAAGTCTTCCTGCCAAATCTTTACGTATTTCTACTTTTTTAAATCCTATTTTTTGAGCAAGCTCCTGAAGTTTTGGCAACCACTTAGGATCTCCTTCTATCAAAAAACTTCCCTCTTCTTTCAGATGATCTTTAATTTGTGTAAAAAAAGTTTCATACCAATATAGATAATCTTCCTTTATAAAAAGTGCCTCTGCAGGTTCAAAAAGACTTACTTGAGGATGAACTTCTTCTTTTTGAGTAAGATCTAAATAAGGAGGATTAGAAATAATCATATCAAAAAAATCATTATTATGTTCTAAACGATCTCTCTGTAAAAAGACAGCTTCTGACTCAGGATGAACGAGAAAACGATGAGATTCAAAATTAGTTTTTGCCACTTGTAATGCTTCTAAACTTAAATCAGTCATGACCATTTTTATCTTTTGCTTTATTTCACACATTAAAGTTACACCAATAACTCCGCTTCCCGTTCCAATATCCGCTAACATGAAGGATGGTTTATTTTTAATTTTCTCTAAAACCAGATGCACCAAGTGTTCTGTTTCTTTTCTTGGAATAAGAACATGAGAGTTCACAAAAAACTCACTAGAATAAAAATAAGACTTCCCTGTAATATATTCTAGCGGAACCCCTGCTAAAATTTTTTCAAAGAAAAGAGTGTAAGGGTTTTTTTTATGAGGAAGATAAACAGCACTTAAAATTTCTTCTTGTTTGAAAGCATAATAATTTCCGTCAATATGCTCTATCTCTTGAAAAAGACGATTAAGAGTAAGTCCTGGATAATTTTTTTGTAAAAATAAATGGTGTTTCTGATAAAATTCTTCGATATATCTTTTTAAAGTAAAAAGACTCATTCCGACTGACCTTTTAAAAGTTCCGCTTGATAGTGAGCTATTAATGGATTCACTACTTGATCTAATTCTCCCTCTATCACTGAACTTAGGTTATAAATAGTAAGGCCAATACGGTGATCCGTTAAGCGTTCTTGCGGAAAATTGTAAGTGCGAATTCGTTCAGAGCGATCTCCCGTTCCAATTTGGTCTTTACGTTCTTTCGCCTCAGCGGCTTGTGCTTCTTGCACCATACGATCATAAATACGTGTACGTAAAATTTTTAAAGCTTTATCTTTATTTTTAATTTGAGATTTTTCATCTTGAATGGCCACAACCGTGCCCGTAGGAATGTGAGTCACTCGCACAGCTGAATCCGTCGTATTAACTGACTGTCCTCCTGATCCTCCTGAACGGTAAACATCAATTCTCACGTCATTCATATTAAGTTTAAAGTCCACTTCATCAGGTTCTGGAAAAACTGCCACTGTAATAGTCGATGTGTGAATACGTCCTTGCGCCTCTGTTTTAGGAACACGCTGTACCCTATGCACTCCTGACTCATACTTAAGTCTCGAATAGACTTTATCACCAGAAACACTAAAGATAACTTCTTTCAGACCTTGATCTCCACTACTGATAGATTCAACATCCACTTTATAGTTATAGGTTCGAAAATAATTTTGATACATACGAAAAACATCTGCCACAAAAATAGAAGCTTCATCTCCTCCTGCTCCTGCTCGTATCTCCATAATAACGTTTTTGTCATCCAAGGGATCTTTAGGAATCAGAAGAATCTTAAGCTCTTCTTCTAAAATAGGAATTTCTTTTTCTAACCGAGCTAGATCTTCTTTGCCCATTTTTCTTAGATCTTCATCACTTTCATTTTTTAGAATATCTTTAGTTCCTTCTAAATCCTCTGTCATCTTTTTATAGCGAGTATATGCCAGCACAATAGGCTCTAAGGAAGATCGTTCTGAATTTATTTTACGCATTTCCGCAGGATCATTATACAAATTAGGATTCGATAGTTTTTCATTCACCTCTTGAAAGCGCCGAACAACTCCTTCCAATTTACTAAACATATGTGCCTGCCCTTATTCTAAGAAGTCTTTCAGTTGTCCCGATGCTCCCTCTATCTCCGCTAGATTTGCGACATCTATTTCTTCTAAACTCAAAACTTTTTTATGAACATCTTTTAAATTAAATTTTTCTTCTAAAAATAAAACTGTCTTGATGGAAGCCAGTGCGACTTCTAGTTGAGCATCGGTGGGCTCCTTAGTTGTTAGCTTTTGGAGCATCATGCCTGGAAATGAAAGTGTTTTACAAAATACATTTGTCTTGCGACCTGCAAAACGAATAATTTCATAGGAAATCCCTGCGATGGGAAGCATTAAAGAGATCTTAAATAAAACAGCACTAAGATGTTTCAAGATAAAAGGATAATCTTTTCCAATAGGAACAAAGGCAAAAATAACAGAGAAAATAATAATTGAAATGAAGAGTAAAAAGAAAATAAAGGTTGTGCCGCAACGAGGATGTAAAGTTGAAAACCTGCGAGCATTTTCTATGGTTAAGGCTTGTCCTGCTTCAAAGGTCGCAATAGATTTATGTTCTGCTCCATGATATTGAAAAACTAATCTCACATCAGGGATAAGTCCTATTAAATAAATATAGAGAATAAAAATAAAAGCTTTGATGACTCCATCTACCGCATGAAAAATAGAACTGTCTAAATCCCAAGAAGTTCCTAATAACTTAGAAAGTCCAATGGTTAAAGCATGAGGTAAAAAGATAAAAAGTCCCATCCCTAAAGCAAAAGAAAAAAGGATCGTAAAAAAAGTTCCTAAATTTACTTTCTCTTCTTTTTTCTTTCTTACATCTTCTTGTTCATTAAAACTTTCTAAACTCTTGCCTTTTTTTAAAGCTTCTTGTTTTCTCTCTTCTTCCATTGCTATGGAAGCGGAATAATTAAGAGCTACAATTCCATTGGCCATGGATTCAATGAGAACAATAACTCCTCTTAAAAAAGGTTTTCTAAAAAAAGCAATCCTCTTAGAAAATCCAAACCACTGATCTTTCCGAAGCCTTATTTTTCCTTCAGGAGTCCTCACGGCTACCACAAAAGCGTTAGGAGAGCGCATCATGACTCCTTCCACCACCGCTTGGCCACCAATAGAAGTATATTCCTTCATCAGAATGTTAATCACTTTCCGCAGAATAAACTTCATACTGTATTCCTTTTAACTATTCATGGACTCCAAAAATTCTTGATTGGTTTTAGATTTCTGCACACGACTTAAAACAAACTCCATAGAGTCAATCGTGTTCATGGAATGAATCACACGACGTAATAAGAAAATACGCTGTAAAGTCGCATCATCTACCAATAGCTCTTCTTTTCTTGTTGATGATTTATTGACATCCAAGCAAGGAAAAATTCTTTTTTCCATCAGCTTGCGATCCAGTTGAATTTCAGAATTTCCTGTTCCTTTAAATTCTTCAAAAATAACTTCATCCATGCGCGAACCAGTATCAATAAGTGAAGTAGCAATAATGGTAAGTGACCCGCCTTTTTCAATATTTCTTGCGGCCCCAAAAAATCTTTTAGGTTTATGAAGAGCATTAGAGTCTACCCCTCCCGAGAGAATTTTTCCTGAAGGAGGAACTACCGTATTATAGGCACGAGCTAGACGTGTAATAGAGTCCAAAAGAATAACCACGTCACGCCCTGCTTCCACCATACGTTTAGCTTTCTCAATCACCATCTCTGCCACTTGCACGTGACGATTAGGTGGTTCATCAAAAGTAGAAGAAACCACTTCTGCATTCACGTTACGCTTCATATCTGTTACTTCTTCAGGACGCTCATCAATCAGCAGAACAATCAGAAGGGCCTCAGGATGATTGGCCAAAATAGCATTAGCAATTTCTTGTAAAAGAACAGTTTTCCCTGCTTTGGGAGGAGCTACAATAAGACAGCGTTGACCAAAACCTAGTGGAACAAAAAGATCAATGATTCGCGTAGAATAACCTGTAGGTTTATTCTCCAAATTCATTTTTTTCTCAGGATAAAGAGGAGTTAAATTATCAAAAAGAACGGCTTTACGGTGAAGTTCAGGAGCTCGTAAATTGATAGTATCCACTTTGAGTAAAGCAAAATAACGTTCACCTTCTTTAGGGGGACGAATCTCACCTGTGACTGTATCCCCTGTGCGTAAACCGAAACGACGAATCTGACTAGGACTCACATAAATATCATCTGCCCCAGGCAAGTAATTATATTGAGAAGCTCTTAAAAAACCAAAACCGTCAGGTAGGGTTTCTAAAACACCTTCACCAAAAATCTTTTCATCTTTTTTTGCATGAGCAGTAAGAAGCCCAAAGATCAATTCATGTTTTTTCATTCCAGCGGCATTTTCTATTTCTGCCACTTGGGCCATTTCTGTTAGCTCAGATATGTCTTTTGCTCTTAGTTCATTCAAATGCATTTTTTTCTCCTGACAAAATGGTTTGATAATTTTTTGGTTATTTAAAAGGTGATTAGTCTTTTTCCTTAAAAGTGTTTACCTTGAACTTGTTTTGATGAATTTATTTGAATATCACGCTTTTTCATAATATACCGATAGAAACGATTGTCAAGAGTCTCAAACCCATGAATTTTGAAAATGGCCCTCAATATAAGCTTTTTTTAAACAAAAAAATCATGAGTATAGATTATGGCACTAAAATTGTGGGCTTTGCTCAGTTTTGCCCTGGAAGTGACCCTTTTCCTTATCTTGCAGGTTCTACCCCTTACCAAAATGATCAAAATCTGATTCAAAAAATAAAAAATAGGATAGAATCTGAGTTTATCGACCTTATAGTATTAGGACTTCCTCTTTATTT
Organism: Bacteriovoracaceae bacterium; assembly: GCA_018060635.1. Lineage (GTDB taxonomy): Bacteria > Bdellovibrionota > Bacteriovoracia > Bacteriovoracales > Bacteriovoracaceae > JAGOVR01. Next base: position 1,389 of record JAGOVR010000077.1, on the reverse strand, counting down.
AGATGGGAATGAAAGTATGATGACAAAGAAAGTAAAACTCTTTGCGCAAGATTTGAAAGTAGAATTAAGTATCCCTCTTTATTTACAAGATGAGGGATTATCAACTTTTGAGGCCCTTGATCGTATGAAAAACTCTCCTCGCTATCTTTTTAAAGTCAACAAACAAGACAAGGATGCGCTAGCTGCTTCTATTATCTTAGAAGATTTTTTAATGGCACCTTTTATTCATCAGGTTTAAAAAGAATGAAAAAAATATTCTTTATTCTTTTCTTAGCTCCTTTCATTTCCCTTCTTATGATTTCAGCGCATCTCTACTATCTTTTACATGAGCCTTATCAAGGAGATAAAACTCACTTTACTGTTAAGCGAGGGGAAAGCTTCCAATCTGTCAAAAAAAGACTTTATGAAGAAGGTTTTATAAAAACACCGAGAGTCCTTGATTATTATGCCCGCTATAAAGGACTGGCTGGCTCTCTGAAAACGGGAAGTTTTACTCTTCATAGCGGTTCAAATCCTATCCAAATTTTAAATACGCTGGTTTTTGGAAAAGCGGATCTCATTGCTATTACTATTCCTGAGGGAAAAAATATTTATGAAATTGCTCAAATTTTACAAGATCAAAATATTTGTAAAGCGCAAGATTTTTTACAAAAAGCCAAAGATTTTGATTTTGTAAAAACACTTCCTACTTTTATCCCTTTAGAAAATTGGAACACTGAATCTTCTCTCGAAGGTTATCTCTATCCTGAAACTTATTACTTTATGCCTGAAATTGATGCCGAAATTGTCATTAAAGCTATGCTAGCGGAGTTTGATAAAAAAATTAAAAAAATTGTATTCCCTAAAAGTAATTTCACCAAACATCAAATTATTACCTTTGCCTCTATTGTGGAAAAAGAAACTGGAGCACGTTTTGAAAAGAAAAAAATTGCAGGAGTTTTTCATAATCGTTTACAAAAGAAAATGATGTTGCAATCGGATCCTACAACGATTTATGGTTTAAGAGATAAATTTTTAGGAAACATAAAAAAAGGACATCTTCAACTTAAAACACCGTACAATACTTATACTTTGCAAGGACTCCCCATTGGCCCTATCTGTAATCCTTCTATTGAAACTATTGATGCTGTTTTATTTCCTGAAAAACATGATCTTCTTTTTTTCGTTAGCAAAAATGATGGAACTCATTTATTTAGTGCTGACTACCAAACTCATTTAGAAAATATTAAGAAATTTCAAAAAAATCCTAAAAATAGAGAAGGCAAAAGCTGGAGAAATCTTAAACAGTAGGAACTTTCTTCATTTTTTTAGCAAAATTAAGTCGTGCATAATCACGAACTAATTGATCTTTATCTTGAGCAAGAAATTTAAGCGTCTCTAGTGATGTTT
>JAGOVR010000076.1 GCA_018060635.1 Bacteriovoracaceae bacterium | reverse complement strand
ATTTTGACCTTTGATGACTTTGTTATTCTAGATTTTGGTAATGAAAAACTTAAATATCTTCCTTGTTATGAAGTTTGTGTCCCTCATTGGTTAGGACAGTCTTTTTTACAAAGGAGATTAGAGCAGGAGATAAAACATAAAAAGGAAGATGAAACCTTTCTTATTTTTTGTGCGTACCGCAGTCAAGTAGAGTTTCTCAAGAAAAAATTTGTAAAAGAAGGCTTAAGTGTCCTTTCTTGCATGGGAGGACAGACGAGGATCTTCAGGCAAGATCTGCTTAAAAATCCTAGGCCTGATCTTATTTTAGCAACTACTGCTTTAAGTCATGGAGTGAATCTCCCTATTCTAAGTAAAATATTTATGATGTACGAAGTTAAAAATAAAGATTTGTGGTTACAGATGGTGGGCCGAGGAGGGCGCAAAGGTGAAGAGTACGTTCTCTATCATCTAGATAGACCTTTTCTTAAAAATGGTCGAGAGCCTCTCTTTAAGTTATTATGGAAGGACTTGTGTTTTAAATTTTTAGGTTTCTAAAGTAATATGCAAAAAATTGAAGGCATTCTTCTTTCTAAAACTCCATATGGTGACAAACATATCATAAGTAATCTTCTTTTAAGAAATGGTGAGCAAGTAGCCCTTATGTTCTACGGGGCACAAGCAGGAAAAAAAACTAAAACCTCACAATTAGAAATTGGCTCGGTATTCAAAATAGATTTACAGCACAAAAATTCTAATTCATCTGAGATGTATATTGTGAAAGAATGGATAGCGACTTGGGTTCCTAGAGCAATTAGAGAAAATCATGATTCTTTTTTCTTAGCGAGCTTTTATTTGGAATTGTTAAAAAAGATAGCGATAAAAACAGAATTACAAGTGGGGAATTTGGAACATGAAGGACTTTTTCGTGTAGGGAGTAATGCCCTATTTTATTTAGAGGAATCTTTACAAAAAAAAGTTTTTGAAAAACAAACCCATCTTACTTTATTTTTAGTGAAGCTTATTTTTGAATCAGGAGTCATTCCGCAATTAGAGCATTGTCTTTTTTGCGAAAGAGAACTATCTCACCAAGAAAAGTTGCATTTTGATAGAAAAGAAGGGGGCTTTATCTGTACTTATTGCCAAACTTCTGCCTCAGTTAAAGAGGCACAAGTTTATCGTTTTTTTAAAAGAGCGATCACTCTTAAGTATACGGATTATGAGAAAATGCAAAATTCTGAAAACCATATCAATCAAGAACTCATGGATTATTTGTGTTATCAACTGCGTTTTAGTTTACAGGATTTTAAGACACTTCCTATGCTATTTACTTAAAAAGATCACAGGCCAAAGTATAGAGAGAATCTGTCTTTGTTATAAGAAAAGTTTTTGTTCCTGCATTTTTTCCCGCTTCAATATCTGACTCTTTGTCTCCTACCATAAAGCTTTGACTTAAATCTACATCCCATTTTTGTGCTAAATCCAAAATCATTTTAGGAGAGGGTTTACGGCAAAGACAATGATCATCGGGAGCATGAGGACAAAGAGCGATGTCAGCAAAAGGAGGAATAGAGTGAGAGAGGAGATCGGCATTCATCTTTTGATGAATTAAATTCACATCATGTAAATTAAGTAGCCCTCTGGCAATGCCCGATTGATTGGTGACAATAAAAAGTTCATAATCATTTTTTTTAAAAAGAGCTAATGCTTCAAAAATATGAGGAAGGTATGTAATAGCGTGAGCATCTTTTTGATAGTGCTTATCTACAATAAGCGTTCCGTCTCGATCTAAAAAAAGTGCTTTTATCATAAATTTAAATTAACCAAGGTTATTGAAATCAAAACGATCTCTTTTGGAAATAGGATATTCATTTTCACCCACTTTTTTAAAAGAGTAGTTAGGATACTTCCCTTGCTTAATTAAAGCGAGAAATTCTTCCTTAGAATAAACTTCCTGTTTCCCAATATCGTAATACTGAATATTTTCTCCACTCTTAGTTTCTTGAATAGTGATAACCAAAGATTTCGGGAGTCGCTTAATTATCTTGGCTCCTCGATATTTGCGTTTATCTTCTAAATCAATGATAAGTTCTCCATTTTTCAGGGCCTTCGTCAATAAATCAAAAAGTTCTTTCCTAGATTTAGCTTTTTTGCCATATTTTCTTCCAACGGCATTGTTCCATAGATCCATGTTTTCACTTTTAGGTTGTGAATCCCTTTTTAACTTAGATCCCAATTCATTAATCCTTCCTAAAAAATCCGCAGTTTTTTCACCATACTCAATAGTATAGAGACCGCTAACATAGGCATGTCTTAAGGCATCGATATCGTTATTATGTAGATGAACACCTTCATTACGAATAGTGCCATCAAGATTCTTAGGCATGGGTTTGTAATTTTTGTCAATAAGATCATAAAGTTCAGAGGGGCCATTTAATCTAATGTCAATAATATTAGGAAGGTTTTTCACGCTTATGTCTTACCACTAATATTATAATAAATAAAACGTAAAATGCAGAGAAATAAGAAGTGATAATTGCAAGATCAGAGACATGATAAGGCAAAAAGAAAATGCAAAAATCTGCTAAAAAAGAAATCAGAAGAAAAAATAAGGTTATTATTTTCCATCTTAATCCAATTTTAGATAATGTTAAGAACATTCCAATGTTTAAAACGGTGCCAAAAGAAAGAGCTTTTAGAAGTCCGATCCAACTAAGTTCTCTTCCATCGTCAGAAAGTCTAAAAGAGACAGGATAAAAAGAAATCATAAGAAAAGTGAAAACTTTAATGCTGGTTCGGATATAATTGTCTTCTAAATTAAATTTCATACAGCTCTCAAATAATGCCATTTTTAAGATTAAATCAAAAGCTTTTTAATATTCTTAAAATAATAAAAAATAAATGAAAACAAAGGCAAAATTAAGCAGGAGAAATTTACTATAAATCATAAAAAGACGAAAATGATAATATGGTGAAAACGATTGAAGAACTGATTTCATCGGAAAGACTAGAAGGTTATAGGAGCTATTCCCATAACCATCTGGATGCTCGTCTCATTCGTTATAATTATAATATTGAAATGAGTCGCTCCTTCTATGCACCACTCAATATTCTCGAGGTATCGCTCAGGAATACTTTGCACAAAGCTTTTTCAGATTATTTAAAGGATCAACATTGGTTATTAAAATATGAGTCACATTCTATTATTCAAAAAAGTGAACAGCACAAAATAAGAGAGGCAGTGGATAAACTTATTCGCAAAAAGAGAACATTAGAAGATTGTCGAATTATTGCAGAACTAAGTTTTAGTTTTTGGGTAAATCTTTACGATCGCCCGTATTTAGAAATTCATAAGTCAAATATTAGGACACAATTTCCTGAAGCCACAAATTCTCAAAGAGATATTTTTAAAATTAAAAAATCACTGCGTGAAATCAGGAATCTTAGAAATAGGATTTTTCATTATGAACCTATTTGGCATTGGACAAATCTAGGTACATACCATCATCAAATAAAAGAACTCATTAGTTGGATGAACCGTGATCTTCTTTTGAAAAGCTTTAGTGATTCTGAAAGAGATATTGAAGAATTATTAAAACGCCAAGCAATTATGTTGAAATAAAAAACCCCAGTGGCATCACCACCTACTAGGTACAGTGGGATTGGCCAACTTGGGGAATCTTGTCTCCATTATAACTTATAGACGGTTTAAATTCAAGCCACCGCTGATAAATAAAAATTAAGTTTTCCAATATATTCAGGTTTAAATTCGCCAGCTTTAAGTTCAATCACAACATAACAGTGAAGTTTTGTGTGATAAAAAAGGAGATCAATATAAAAATCCCGTCCTCCCACGTCTAAGTGTACTTGCCTTCCCACATAAGCAAAACCAGCTCCCAGTTCTAATAAAAATTTCTGAATATGGTCTACTAGATTTTTTTCAATTTCACGTTCTTGGATTTCCTTTCCAATTGAGAGAAAATCAAAAATATAAGGGTCTTTTAAAAGATTATTAGCAAGGTCAGACTGAGGCTTGTGCAAGGTTGTTGAGCATACCATAACCTATCAGGATTATTAGTGATTTTTTGCAGAAGAACGATGTTATGCCCCCAAGGTAATTGGGCAACAGCCTGTTGCCTAATTGACTGGGTCGACCATTCCAATGCAAATTGACGCATATATTTTAAATTTCTATAACTAAATCCTTTCATCTCAGGGAAATTTTTATTGAGATCATGAGCTAGTCGTTGAATAACTTGACTTCCCCAACCTTCACTTTTTTGTCTTTGTAAAAGTGCCTGACCAATCTCCCAATAAAGTAAAATAAGTTCAGTATTAACTATTCTTACTGTTTGATAGCGTGAAGTTAAAATTTTACTTTTGAGATCATTTAAAAATTCAATATAGTTTTTATCAAATTCACTCATTAATAAATTTTACATTATGCTGGGAGAGAGCAAAAGCTCTTTAATATTCTTAAAATTATAGGAAACGAAAGCATATTCTTTTACATTAAGTATGAGTTAAAGGTAAAATCCCTCCATGTTAAAACTTATTAAAACACTTTATCCTTACCTCCGTTCTCATCTACGATTAGTCATTGGCTCGCTCCTTTTTTCTATTCCCTTAGCGGGAGTGAAGGTTTACCAAGCTTATCTTGTTAAACCTATTTTTGATCAGGGCTTAAGCTCGGCTTCGTCTCAAAGAGATGTTTTTTTTCTTTGCGCTATTCTTTTAGGACTTGCTCTCCTTAATTATCCTTTTCGTTTTTTTCATTTTTTTTGGATTCGGAAAGTGGTGGAACACGCTACCTGTGATTTGCGTTTAAAACTTTATGCCAAATTTCAAAAACTTCCACTGACTTATTTTACTCAAAATAAAGTAGGGGAACTCATGTCCCATGCTTTGAGTGACACGCAGATTTTATCTCAAGGATTTAGGGCCAGTGTGGATTTAGTCAGAGAACCTCTCACTGCACTTTTTTTATTAAGTCTGGCTTTTTATCGGGACTGGCAATTAAGTTTAGTGGTCTGTGTGGTTTTTCCTTTGTTTGTAATTATCTTTCAAAAATCAGGAAATAAAATACGTAAACACACCAGCGAAGTTCAGGCTTCCATGGGAGAGATGACGCATCATTTGCAAGAAGGACTCGCAGGACAAAAAATTGGTAAAGCTTTTAACTTGCAAAATTATTTTTTACAAAGACTTAAGAAAGCTCAAGATTTTAATTTTCTCTCTATTATGAAAACCAGCAAAATAGAGGAAAATGCCCATCCTTTGGTAGAACTGGTTGGTGCTATGGCTTTTGTGGGAGTTATTCTTTTTGCTCACCACCGAGTTGCTTCTGGAGAGCTCACCACAGGAGGGTTTATCAGTTTTGTCACAGCCTTAGCTTTATTTATGGATCCTATTCGGAAATTTAGTCAGGCCAATGTGAAGATGAATCAAGCCTTAGCCGCTTCAAAGCGTATTTTTCAAGTTTTAGATTTAGAGGAAGAAAAGGATTCGGGTTCTCAAAAAATTGAAAGTTTTAAACAAGGTATTACTGTTAGTCATCTTACTTTTTCCTATGGTGAAAAAGAAGTGCTCAAAGATTTTTCTCTCGCGATTAAAAAAGGGGAAAAAGTGGCTTTGGTAGGTCTTTCAGGTTCAGGAAAAACGACACTTATTAATCTTTTACTGCGTCTTTATCCTCACAAAAAAGGAGCTATTCTCTTTGATGGAATTCCTTTGGAAGAGATGACCTTAGATTCTTTACGTAGTCAGTTTGGATTAGTCAGCCAAGATATTTTTCTTTTTCATGATACGGTCAGGGAAAATTTATGTTTGGGCAAAAGCTATCCCATAGATAAAATTACGGAAGCTTTAAAAGTGGCGGAGGCTTTAGATTTTGTGCAAGCTCTTCCCCAAGGTTTAGAAACCATGATCGGAGATCGTGGTATTAAGTTGTCAGGTGGACAGGCTCAACGACTTACCATTGCCAGAGCTTATTTGGCCAATGCTCCTATTCTCCTTTTTGATGAGGCAACCTCCGCTCTGGATAATGAATCAGAAAAAATGGTACAAAAAGCACTCGAACAGTTAGGACAAGATAAGACTATTTTAGCTGTGGCCCATCGTCTTTCGACTATTCAAAACTATGATAAAATTGTGGTACTGAAAGAAGGTATGATTGTAGAGTCTGGGACACATAGTGCTCTTATGCAAAAGCAGGGAGAGTATTTCAGACTTTATCAATTAAGCTTAGGGTAAGTTTAGGATAGGTTTTTTCTTTTAAAAAACAAGTTTCCCCTTTAAAAACAGCCTCACCAAATGCTATAACAAAGCATAAAAAATCCCTATTTTTGGAGTTCTATCCATGCAAGAAGAAAATCTCAAATCCTTAGCTGACCTTACCTCATTGTGCAAAATGCGTGGATTTATTTTTCAAAGTTCAGAAATTTATGGAGGCTTAGGTGGTTGTTGGGATTATGGACCGCTAGGTGTAGAGCTTAAACAAAATATTAAATCGGCTTGGTGGAAGGCCATGACATATAGGGAAGATGTAGAAGGAATTGATGCCGCCATTCTTATGGAGCCCACTGTGTGGAAAGCATCAGGACACGTGGACGGCTTTTCTGATCCTATGGTGGATTGTCGTCAGTGTAAGTTTCGTTTTCGTGCGGACCAAATTGATTTAAAAATGCCCTGTCCCCAGTGTAAAACTAAAGATAGTTTTACTGAACCTCGTGATTTTAACCTTATGTTTAAAACTAGCATGGGGCCTGTAGAAGATACGGCTTCGGTGGTTTACTTAAGACCAGAAACAGCTCAAGGAATTTTTGTTAACTTTCTCAACGTGCAAACATCTATGCGTCACACACTTCCCTTTGGAATAGCCCAAATTGGAAAAGCTTTTCGTAATGAAATTACTCCAGGGAATTTTATTTTTAGAACTCGTGAATTTGAACAAATGGAAATGCAATATTTTATTAAGCCAGGGACACAAAAAGAAACCATGGAAGAGTGGAAGGCAAACCGTATGCAGTGGCATATAGATCATGGTTTGCGCAAAGAAAAACTTAAATTCTCTCCCCATCCTGCAGATAAATTAGCGCACTATGCGGATGCGGCAGTAGATATTGAATATGAATTCCCTATGGGTTTTGGAGAATTAGAAGGCATTCATTCGCGTACTGATTTTGATCTCAAACAACACATGGAATTTTCTAAGAAGAGTCTTATGTTTGTAGATCAGCAAGATGGCAATAAAAAATTTATTCCTTTTGTTGTTGAAACTTCTGTGGGTTGTGATCGTTTTCTCTTGGCTACCTT
>JAGOVR010000075.1 GCA_018060635.1 Bacteriovoracaceae bacterium | reverse complement strand
GCTTTAATATTTCTTAGAAGTAGGTCTGTAAGCCCTGGTTCATAAATAGGAGACTTGCCCTCTTTCAGCATTGTAATTTTAGCTTTATCCACATCAATGCAAGTTACGGTATGCCCCATTTCAGCAAAACAAGTTCCTGAAACCAAACCAACATATCCTGTACCTATCACCGATACTTTCATAAAACTCCTTCCAATTTAAGCATCCTAGGGTATATATTTACTGCATGAATAAACTCTCTGTCACCCTAATAACTCTCAATGAAGAAGCCAACATAGAACGTTGCATAAAATCACTTTCTTTTGCTCAAGAAATTATCGTGGTTGATTCTTTAAGCAGTGATAAAACAGTAGAAATTGCTGAACGAAATGGAGCGAAAGTTTATACCAAAAAATTTGAAGGGTACGGTCAGCAAAAAAATTATGCCGCCTCTCTATGCCAAAATGAATGGGTTCTTAATATAGATGCGGATGAAGAAATTTCACCAGAACTTGCCAAAAATATTCAAGAAATTTTAAAAAATCCTACCTGTGATGCCTATACTCTTTCAAGGCTTACGCAGTTTTGTGGAAAATGGATTTATCATGGAGGTTGGTATCCTGATAACATTGTTCGCTTAGCAAAAAAAAATAAGAGTTTCTGGACAACACCTCAAGTCCACGAAAAACTTATTTTAAAAAAAGAAGGAAACATAGGAAAACTGCATGGACATCTTTTACACTATTCTTTCCCAAGCTTTGAATCTCAAGTAAAAACAAATCTTAAATATGCTAAATTAGCAGGAGAAATTTTAGCCACAACAAAAAAAATCTGTATCTTATCCCTCCTAATTCGCCCTTTTATAAAATTCATAGAATGCTATCTTATTAAAAAAGGATTCTTAGATGGAGTGCATGGACTTGTCATTGCTCTCAATGCTTCTTATTCCCAATTTATGAAATACGCCTTTGCTTACTTTAGACAAAAAGATAAATCCCGCATTAAAAACTAAAAAATAAATATCCGCTCAGGTAGCACATGCCGATAATGCATCCACTTTGTTTTGTATAATTCCAGTTTAAGTAAAAATTCTTTTTCTTTAAGTGGGTCTTTAAGTTTGCGGATACGCTTGGATTCTTTAACTAATATTTTTTTAATCAAAGTTGGCATACTCCAAATACCACGCAAAAGAGAAATTTCATTTTTATAGGTTAGAACTCTCCCGACAAAGAGATCTCCTTTCACTAAAGGAACATCTACTGCTTTTTGAGTTAAAATTATTTTTTTATCATGTAAAATATCATGAAGAACGACAAACCCTTTAAAGGTATTTTTTACATATTCAAAAAGTGAATAGTTCACCGAAAGAAAAGCCATGGCAATATCATCTTCAATTTTTCTTTGCTCTAAATAATTACGCATAACAGTCCCTACTGCACGGGGAGAGACGTAGTCAAAAATATACCATTCGTTAAAAAGATGCATTTTAGCTTCGTAATCAGGTTCTTCCTCTGCAATAGTCCCTGTAATATCAAAATAATATTTTTTAGCTAAAATAGAAGATTCTAGATGCTCATTTCTTGTATATTCTTTTAAAACATCTTCTAAGTAATGCTTAATAATTTCCTGCATATTTTTTCCTTTTAATCATCCACTTTTAGTACTGCTAAAAATGCCTCTTGAGGAATTTCCACACTACCCACCACTTTCATGCGTTTTTTTCCTTCTTTTTGTTTTTCTAGAAGTTTACGCTTACGACTAATATCTCCACCATAACATTTTGCTAATACGTTTTTTCGTAAAGCCTTAATGCTCTCTCTGGCCACAATTTTAACTCCAATAGCGGCCTGAATAGCAATTTCAAACTGCTGGCGATCAATGAGTTTTTGTAATTTTTGTGTGAGAGCACGACCTCGGTGGAACGATTGAGATCTATGGCAAATCATAGAAAGAGCATCTACCTTTTCACTATTGAGTAAAACATCTAACTTTACGAGATCATCTGCTCGATAATCAATAAGCTCATAATCCATGCTGGCATAACCTTTACTAAAACTTTTCAGTTGATCATAAAAATCATACATCATTTCATTGAGAGGAATTTCGTAAATAATTTGCACTCTCTCAGGTGTAATATACTTAATTTCTTTTTGAATGCCTCGCTTATCTTCACACAGTTTAATAATCTTACCCACATATTCATTGGGAAGGTGAATAGATATTTTTACAATAGGTTCACTAATTGTTTCAATAAGTCCTACGTCTGGTAAAAGGGCGGGATTAGCAATATAAAGTATTTTCCCTTGAGTGGTCACAACTTTGTAGTTACAAGAAGGAGCCGTAGAAATAAGCGTCAGTTTAAATTCTCGTTCTAACCTTTCTTGAATAATATTCATATGCAAAAGACCTAAAAAACCACAACGGAAACCAAATCCTAACGCAGTAGAAGTTTCAGGTTCATAGGTAAAAGAAGCGTCATTTAAAGCTAGTTTATCTAAAGCGTCTTTTAAATTTTCATACTCCACTGAATCCACAGGGAAAACCCCACAGAAAACCATGGGCTTAATTTCTGAAAAACCAGGGAGTGCTGGCGTTTCAGATAAATGAGCATGAACAATAGTGTCACCCACTTTTACTTCACGGATATTTTTAATACCACAAACTAAAATTCCAACCTCTCCTGCTCCTAACTCCTCAACTTCTAAATAGAAAGGAGTATTAACTGCTAATTTTAAAATTTCATATTGTTGTCCACCATACTTCAGAGCAATTTTATCATGCATCTTGACTGTGCCATGAAAAACACGGACTAAAATAACCACCCCTTGATAAGGGTCAAACCAAGAGTCAAAAATAAGGGCCTGAAAAGGACTACTGATTAAACCTTGAGGCGAAGGAACTTTACGTACAATAGTTTCTAAAAGTTCTGTAATGCCAATCCCTGATTTTGCAGAGACTTCGCAGGCCTCTGAGGTATCAAGACCAATCACTTCCTCAATTTCTTTTTTTACTTTAGCGGGCTCTGCATGAGGAAGATCAATTTTATTAATAACAGGAAGAATTTCTAAATTATTTTCTAGGGCCATATATACATTAGCAAGAGTTTGGGCCTCAATACCTTGAGAGGCATCGACGACTAGTAGTGCTCCTTCGCAGGAAGCGAGGGAGCGACTCACTTCATAAGCAAAATCTACGTGGCCAGGAGTATCAATCAAATTTAAAAAATAAGTATTTCCATCTTGGGCAATATACTTAAGCCTCACTGTCTGAGCCTTGATAGTAATACCCCGCTCTCTTTCTAAATCCATATTATCTAAGAGCTGATCCGACATCTGCCTCTTGCTAACTGCTTGGGTGCTCTCTATAAGTCGATCTGCCAGCGTCGATTTTCCATGATCGATATGAGCAATAATTGAAAAGTTTCGAATAAATTTTGTATCCATATTTTTTAAAAATCCTTTTTACTGAAGAGGTATCATAAGAGTTCTGGAACAATAACTCTAGAGAATGCAGAAAATTTTCTAATAAGGATCTTTGTAACGCTACTGGACATAATCCTTTTCAATTATAAAAATGAGTCGTACAATAGATTATCAGCTAAAATATTTCTAGAAATCCAAAGGAGTGGATATTGAAAACAAATATTTATCTAAAACTACTCTTGACATCTTTTTTAGTAGTTTCTTGCGCCAGTAACAAAAAAAAGGATGATGACGCTACAACTAAAGCTCAAGTTTATTATTCTATTGGTACTGCCAGCTTACAAACAAAAGATTATACTGAAGCTCTCACTAATTTATTGAAGGCTGTTCATCTTTCTCCCCATGATAGTAAAATACATACCAACTTAGGGATGGCTTACTATTTTAAAAAAGATAAAGAAAAGGCAAAAAAACATTTAAAAAAAGCTCTGGAAATTTCACCTAAGGAATCCGATGCTCAAACTAATTTAGCCTCTATTTATTTTGAAGAAGGAGACATGGATTCTGCTGAGAGTGAATACAGAGATATTCTAAAAAACTTAGTTTATGATAAGCAGTTTAGAACATACTATAATTTAGGACTCATAGAATTAAAGAAAAATGATCCCGATAAAGCTCGCAAATATTTTAAACAGTCTCTTGCCGAAAATGAAAACTTTTGTCCGTCTCACTATCAGTTGGGCATCTTAAATCTAGAACAAAAGAGCTATGACAAAGCCTATAAGTCTTTTGTCGAGGCCAGCAAAGGAACTTGCTATCAAAATCCTGCTCCTCAGTACTATCAAGGCATCGCCCTTTTAAAAATGAATCGTTATGATGAAGCTCGCATTAAAATGGAAGAAATTATGTTAAAATTTCCACAGAGTGATTTTGCCGATATGGCAAAAAGAAAAATGAAAAGTTTAGAAATTTTAACATCTAATCTGGTTCAAGAAGGACTTGATCCAAGTCGCAGTCCTAGCACCAATCATGATATAGATGACACCGCTTTTTATACGCCTGAACCTTAAGGATTTTCTATGTCTATCCCTTTTTCTGATGAATCTTTTTCTACACAAAACTTAGGTGAAATTTTACGACATCGACGTGAAGCTAAACAAATGAGTATTGCCACACTTTCTCAATTAACACGTATTAATAGTACTATTTTACAAGATATCGAAGAGGGACATTTTGATAAATTACCTAGCCCTGCTTATGCCAAAGGATTTGTAAAATCTATTGGGAAAAGTTTAAAAATACCTATGCCAGAACTGGAAGAGTACTTAAATAATATCTACGGGCTAGATCCTATTTTAAACAAGAGAAATGAGCGAAAAATACCCTTAAAAAAAACTCCCAGTTCTATTAATATCATGGCCAAAATTTCTTCAGGTAAAGATTTTTCTAAAACAAATCAAGCTAAAGTATTTTTTTGGGCCTTACCTTTTTTTCTGATTATAGGTATTATTTTTTTCGTGAAAACAAGAATGGATCAAAACATTGAAAATCTTAATCATCAAACAAGTCCCGTAACTTCTACTTCATCCTCTAACGCTATTCCTACTCAAGAAGTAGAACAAGTTTTAAATGTTAAAGCTTTACCAGCACTACCAGCTTTAGCTCCCAAAGAAATTGAAAATAACAAGATAGCCCTCCCGCCACAACATCCTTTTCGCTCTATCACCACTCCTCTTTTTTCTATTGCGGAAAAAGAAAATGAAGAGATTCTAGATCTACCAGCATCTGCTCGTAAAAATTTTGATCCTAACCTGCAAAATATTTTCCTTAACGCCAGTGAAACTGATTCTTGGATTGCTTACAAAAAAGATGATGAAGCTGTTAAAAGATTTATTCTTAAAAAAGGTGCTACTTTATCTTTAAAAGGCCAAAAAATCCTTCTTTTTGCTGGAAATACTCATTCCTTAAAGATTTTCTACAACAATAAACTGGTCAAATTGGATACTCGTTATAGTGTCAATAGCCTTATTTTTCCTCCTGAAGTTGCCAGCGAATACTTTCTTCCCCTTTTTATTACTGATGATCAGGGAACTCTCTATAGTTCTGTAGATTATTTACAAAAAATACAAAAAGGAGAAGCTCCTTCTAAAAGCTATACCGAACTTATGAAAAAAAAATATCCTAACTGGACCAATCCAAGCGACGATAAAAATAAATCCCCATAAGAATTCCTAGTAAAGATGGAGTAAAGACTGCAATAAGAGGAGTTATGAATCCTTTCTGAGAAAAACTTATTCCTAGGAAAAAAAGACTATAATAAATAAGAATAACTGCCAGCGAGAGGGCCCCTGTTCTAGGTCTTCCTCTGGGCCTTGAAATACCAAAAACAAATCCTAACAGTCCAAAGACCACACAAGAGACACCATCATTAATTCGTGTCCAAAATTCCATTTGCAGTTTAAAAAAATCATTTTTAGAAAAGTCAGATTGCCCTTTTTGAATAAAATTCCAAATTTCACCACCTGTAAGCGTACTATTTTTGGAAGCTATTTCGATAGTCAAATCCGCTTGAGGAACAGGAAAGTCATACTCTGCAAAAAGAATTTTTTCTATATCTTTTTTATGTCCATAGGTTTTTATGATATTTCCACTCCGTAATTTAAAACGCAAAGGTGAGAAGCCCCACTCATTAGCTTCTTCTTTGATGAGAAAACCTTTTTCTGAAAAGATAACTTGTTCTGCCCCTTCATGAGGAAGACGGTAATGAATAAAAACACCTTGCATATTTTTACCACCTTCACTTACTTTCTCACTAAATAAGGTAAGGTTTTCAATTTCTGTAAAAAATTGCCCTTGTTTAATCTCTGCCATGAGCCCCTTAGCTGTAAGGATTGTAATTCCTTTCTTAAAGATCTTCTTGGAATGAGGCATGAGAGTTTGATTGAAGACAATAATGGAAAAACCCATAAAGACTGTTAATAATAAAAATGGCTTATAGATTGAAAACTTAGAGAAACCAAAAGAACGCATAGCAATGATTTCTGAATCGCCACTTAATCTGCCACACAAATAAAGAATGGCAAATAAGAGTGAAAGAGGAATGGCCATAGGAAGAAAGGTTAAAGCAATATGAAAAATAAGCTCTAGTGTTGTCGCAAGAGGAACATCTTTATTAAAAACAATACTGACAATTTTAAATAATTGAAAAGTAAGCATAAAAAAAACAAAGAACAAGGTGCTCACCAAAAAAGGAACAATAAAATGCCCTGCTAAATATTTGTGAATAATTTTCTTCATGTGTATTTAGCAGAATACTCAATGATCTTTACTTAGACAAATATAAGGAGCTTTGTTACAATCTTTTATCTTTTTCTTTATTTAATAAGGAGTTTTTTAATGAAGTTAACTTTTAATACTAAATTAGTCTCGACACCTGACCTTTATATCCTTTCCGCTTTTCATAAACAAAATCCAAATTCTAAAAATACCAGTGACATTGTGAATAGCCATTGGTCTAAAGACTTACAAGATGAATTTTCATCTCTAAAAGGAAATTTTAAAGGAGAAAAAGAAAAACTTTTTACTTTCCACAATACTTTAGGCATTCCTGTGCTTTGTGTAGGACTAGGAGATAAAACTAAAGTCAAAGAAGAAGATTTACGCAAAGCTATTGCCTGCGCTTACCGTTTTGCTAAAGAACAAAAATATCAAAATATCCAAATGGATTTTGATTCTTTTCATGTTTTTAAAGATCATGCGACAACTGCTGGTATCCTGACTGAATCACTCCTTATGACTGATTATACTTTTGAAAAATACAAATCAAAACCAAATACATTCCAAGCAAGTGTGACACTTTTTTCCAAAGAAAAAAAATTTCAAGGAAAAATTGAACACAAAATACAAGAAGTGACCTCTGTTGTAGAATCTATCAATTTCACTCGCAACTTAGTCAATGAATCTCCTAATAATCTGCACTCAGAGAAAATGGCGGAACTCATCGCAGAAGATGTAAAAAAACATTTAAAAGGGGTGAAAATAAAAATTTTAGGTAAAGAAGAACTTAAAAAAGAAAAAATGAACC
>JAGOVR010000074.1 GCA_018060635.1 Bacteriovoracaceae bacterium | reverse complement strand
AAGGATAGCTATGTACAATAGTAGAATGATCAAACAAAACTCCACCATCTTTTAAATATTTAATAATTTCTTTATCAGCATCTTTAATGTAAAGATTTTGATAGGGAGGAGCATCCACCGTAAATTTTCCAAAAACATCTACGGGACAAGGAATAGTTTTGAGCCCATTCAAACGCATAACTCGGTGATCATCTTCTCCAAAAGCGGGAGCTAAATGCACAACTCCTGTTCCATCAGAGGTTGTGACGTAATCATCATTAAAAATATGAAAAGCACCTTCAGCTTCCAGACTTTCAAAAAAAGAAAAGAGAGGGTGGTAAGAGAGACCTTTTAGTTTGTCTCCTAAAAATGTTTCTAAAATTTCAAAATCCCCTTTTTTTTCAAAAGCTGAAAGGCGATCTTTTGCTAGAATAATTTGTTTTTGTGTTTTTTTATCTAAAACTAAAACGTAATCAATTTTTGCACCCACACATAATCCGACATTCGCAGGTAATGTCCAAGGAGTCGTAGTCCAAGCGGCAATAAATGTTGGTTTTCCCAGCCATTCTTTTTTAAGGGAAAATAAAACAGTTAGAGCAGGGTCTTGCACGTCTTGATAATTAGAACCCGCTTCAAAGTTAGAGAGCACACTTCCAAAAGCCGTGGAGATAGGAACAACTTTACTTCCTTGGTAAATCAGTCCTTGATCCCACAGATTTTTAAAAACCCACCAAACGGATTCCATAAAAGGAGTGTCCATCGTTTTATAGTCATTTTTAAAATCTACCCAGCGACCTAAACGGGTAATGGTTTTTTCCCATTCTTTTGTGAAACGACTGACAATTCCTCGACATTCGTCGTTGTAGCCTTTTATTCCTAATTTTTTTACGGCATCTTGTGTAGTCATCCCTAATTTTTTATCAATCTCTTGTTCAATAGGGAGTCCATGACAGTCCCAGCCAAAACGACGAGAAACATAGCGTCCCTGCATGGTAAAATAACGAGGAATAATATCTTTAAGAGTAGAGGCAACCAAGTGCCCATGATGGGGAAGACCTGTCGCAAAAGGAGGTCCATCATAAAAAATATAAGATTTTTTAGGTTTTGTTTTTTCTAGAGTTTTTTCAAAAATATTATTTTTTTGCCAAAAATTTAAAACACTATGTTCAGTTTGAACAAAAGAAAAGGAATCAGAAGGGGTGTTTACATCAGGTTCTTGCATAGGGGAAATCCTTTAAGTTTTAGAGTTTCAAATCTAACAAAAGAGAGGTATTTTACAAAGAAAAAAGCAGAGGTAAAAGTATGCAAAAACAAAGTCTCATATTGGCCAGTCGTAGCCCAAGGCGGCAAGAATTTCTTTCTTTTTTAGGAATCCCCTTTGAGATTTTAAGTGCGGATGTGGAAGAAAAAACAGATTTAATCCAGCCGAGAGAAGTGGCTATAGATCTAGCTTGTTTGAAAGCAAGAGCGGTGTGGCCCATGTTACAAACACGCTCAGACTATGCTCAAACTTTTTTTCCTTTTGTAATAGGTGCAGATACGATTGTGGTTTTAGGAGATACCATTCTTGGAAAACCTCGTCATAGGGAAGAGGCCAAGAAAATGCTGGAATTGTTATCAGGGAAAACACATGAAGTCATAACTGGTATTTCACTGAGCTACTTAGATTTAGAAAAAAAATATCAAGAGAGAAATTTTGCGGTAAGCACCTCAGTAACTTTTGCTCCCATTTCTTCTCGGTGGCTAGATCATTATTTAGCCACAGGCGATTCCATGGATAAAGCGGGAGCCTACGGGATTCAAGGCGAGGCGTTAACCTTTATTGAAAAAATTAATGGATCTTATTCTAACGTCGTGGGATTTCCCCTAACTGAAATTATTGCAGAGATGGAAAAAACTTTTTTTAAACAGGATTAAGAATAGATTCTAATGGACGTAAAACAATAGCACCTACGCTTTTATTTTTTTTCATAGAGCGCATAGGTCGCAAACTTTTAGGTCTAAAAGATTTAGGATTATTTTGCGGAGCAGTCGAGGTATTTCCAAGATGCAAAACATCGCTGGGTTTTATTTTAAGTGGTTTCATAAAGGTCTCCTAAAAAAGTCTGATAATTGGCTACACCATACCACAAATTTTTTTGAAACATTAGGATAGGGAAAAAATGACAGAGTTTAAGAGACAAGGTATAACATTTCTAACCATCTGATTTTACTAGGAGAACATCATTGGCACGGATCTACTTTGTTTAAAAAAAATCTTTTTTTCCCCATTTTACTTTTGTTTTTAATTCTGACGAGTTGTTCAGGGTTGGTACGTAAAACGGCTATTCGTACGAGTGCAGAGCTTTTTAAAGAAGCCGCAGAGAGCATTACGGCAGAAACAGATTGGAATTATTTTAAAGAAAGTGCTCCAGCAGGGATTAAAACATTAGAAGGTTTTTTGTCATTAGAGCCGAGCAATCAAAGTTTACTTAGAACGTTGGCCCGTGCCCACGCAGGTTATGCTTATGGAGTTAGCGAAACGCTATTTTTTAAAGAAGTTTTAACAGGAGAAGACATTCCAACTTCTGCTATGCAGACTGCTCTTTTACACTACTCTCGCACCATGGATTATGCTCTAGATTATTTGAAACAATATCATATTTCTTGGGAAAAAATTGTGGCCTCTCAACAGCAAGCCAAGGGACTAAAAGGGTTTTTGCAAGAGTCTTTAAAAAATCCCAAAGAACATGGGGATATTATTTTGTCTTTGGCCCAAGGTTTAGGGGGACTCATTAATTTGCAAAAATTACGTCCTGATATGTTAGTTCATCTACCTCTTATGAAAGATCTTTTTGATTTTGGCTGTGAACTTATTCCAGAATATGATCAAGGATTGTGTGATCTTTTTAGTGCCATGTACGAAGCAGGTAGACCTGCGATTATGGGAGGAAATGCGACGAAAGCCAGAGAGCTTTTTTTAAAAGGAATGGAAAAGTATCCTGAAAACTATCTCTTAAGAGTGAGTTATGTGCAGTTTTCCTGCCTCTTACAAATGGATGAGAAATGTTATCAAGAGCAAAAAGAAATTATTCTCTATGCACAGAAAGAATTTGAAGAAAAAAAAGTTTGGAATCCTAAAGGATCTGCCGCATCCGCAATTTTTACAAATCAGAAGTTAAATCTTTTTAATGCCATTGCTTTTAAGCGATTTGAGATTATTAAAAGTGTAGAGAAAACATTTTTTTAGAAGGAGCTTATGCGTTTTTTTAAAATACTTTTGCCATTTTTCCTTATCTTTTCAGCACACGCTGTCCAAAAAATAAAAATAGCAGTTCTGGCTCCTGATGGGACAACGTGGAGTAATAATCTTAAGAAGATGTCCAAAGAAATTTTTATGGCAACTCAGAATGAAGTTGAAATTAAAATTTTTTTTGGTGGAGCTATGGGAGATGAGCCAGATGTTTTAAGAAAAATACAAATTGGCCAAATTGGTGGAAGTGTTTTTACGGGTAGAACCCTTGGGACATTAGCGCCTGATTCTAGGGCTATCGAGATTCCTTTTAATTTTAAAAATGATGCTCTCAAAGCTTTAAAAACTTTAAAAAAGATAGAAGGAAACTTTAATGAAGAATTTAGAAGGAAAGGATTTGAAAATTTAGGTTTTTTTGAAATTGGAATGGTTTATCTTGTCTCTAATAAAAAAGTATCAAACTTTAAAGACCTTAAAGGGATAAAAATTTGGTCTTGGCAGGGAGATGATTTGGTGGCGGCACTAGTAGAATCTATGAACTTAGTTTCTGTGCCACTAGCCTTACCTGATGTGCATACATCCCTTTCCACAGGAGTGATTGATGCCGCATATTCTTCGCCTCTTGGTATTTTAGCTTTAGGTTGGCAGAATAAGATTAAGTTTTTAGTTGATCTTCCTGTGGCGTACTCGGTAGCCGCACTTCTTATTTCATTAGAAGAGTGGAAGAAAATTACACCTGCTTATCAAAAAATAATTACAGAGATTGCTCATAAGTATATTGATCTTTCTAATGCCAGCACGGGAAAAGAAAATGAGATGGCCCTTAAGACATTAAAAGAGAGTGGTATTCAATTTGTTTCATTACCGCCAGAGGATATAGCGCAATCGATAGTTATTCGTAATAAAGTGATTGAAAAAATAAAAAATCGCTTAGTAAGTGCTCAAATGATTAAAACATTAGAAGATCATATTAAAAATTAAATTATTATGTTGATAAAAATTTTAACAGCTATGGATAAAGGTTTAGAGCGATTTTGTTATTTAACGCTCTTAGTTTTTATGGGAGGCATTATCCTCTTATCTAGCATTACCATTTTTCTAAGATGGGAAGGGCTGGCTTTTTTATGGATAGACCCTTTAGTCAGGCACCTTGTTTTTGCCTGTGCTTTTTTAGGAGGAACACTGGCAGTGGGAAGGCGAGAGCATATAGGGATTGATATTATTCCAAAAATTTTACAAAGAAAGGATCAAAAAAAATATAAAAAAAGATTAAGACAAACTCTAGATTTTATTTCTTTTGGTATTTTGATCTGGTTAGTGGTGGCCAGTTTTCACTTAGTGAAGGTAGAAGCTAAAAACGGCGAATTTGTTATGTTGGGGCTACACTCTTCTATTTTGATTGCTATCATGCCTTTAGGATTTTCATTCATGGCTTATCGTTATTTTTATCATTTTGTTGCCTCTATACAAGGGAAACAAAAATGAAAACAACAGTAGCCTTAGGTATTATTCTTCTTGCTCTTTCTGGTCTTCCTTTATTTTTAGTTATTTCTCTTGCTTCGTTAGCGGCGTTTGCTCTTGCTCATATTGATACCGCCGCAGTCGCTATTGAGATCTACCGACTGGCCAGTTCTCCTACTCTAGTCACCATTCCTCTGTTCACTTTGGCTGGTTCTCTCATGGCGGCTTCTCATACTCCGCAAAGACTTTTACGTTTTTTTCAGGCCCTCTTTGGTGCTCTTCCTGGAGGGGTTGCTATTATGGGTCTTTGTGCTTGTGCTTTTTTTACTGCTTTTACAGGGGCTTCAGGAGTTACCATTATTGCTTTAGGAGCTCTGCTTTTCCCTATGCTTAAAGAAGAAGGTTATAGTGAAAAATTTTCTCTAGGTTTTATGATGAGTTCAGGTTCTTTAGGCCTTTTATTTCCACCCAGCCTCCCTATTATTCTCTATGCCTTAGTAGCGCACTTAGACGTTGAGCAACTGTTTAAAGCAGGAATTCTTCCAGGATTTTTACTTATTTTAATTCTTAGCGGATGGGCGATTTTAAATGGAAAAACTCGCAAGCAATCTCGTCGAAAATTTTCTTGGAAAGAACTGCGTATGGCCATTTATTTTGCTCGCTACGAAATTCCACTTCCGTTTGTGGTTTTATTTGCTATTTATAATGGTTGGACCACTGTCAATGAAACGGCGACGCTAACAGTGTTATATGTCATTTTTATGGAATGTTTTTTGTACAAAGATATTCAGTGGCAAAATTTAGGAGGAATTATAAGGCAGAGCTTGTCCATGGTTGGAGCTATTCTCCTTATTTTATGTTGTGCTTTGGGGTTTACGAGTTACTTGATTAGCGAAGAAGTTCCTATGAAGATATTTGAATTTCTTAACACTTTTATTCATAACAAATATGTTTTTCTTATTTTTTTAAATATTTTCTTACTGATTGTCGGATGTCTTATGGATATTTTTAGTGCCATTGTGGTGGTGGTTCCTCTGATTATTCCTATCGCTCATAATTTTGGAATTGATCCTTTGCACTTGGCCATTATTTTTCTTACTAACTTAGAAATAGGATACTTAACTCCTCCTGTGGGCATGAATCTTTTTATTGGAAGTTTTACTTTTAAACGTTCTATGTTGGAACTTTATAAAGCTTCGTATCCCTATCTCTTGCTATTAATCTTAGGACTGGTCATAATAACCTATATTCCTGCTCTTAGTTTAATATTTATAAAATAAGTGAAGATCATGAGAATTTTTTTATTTTTAATTTTCACTACCAGACTTTTGGCCCAAGAAAGTGTTTATAGCCAATTAAGGTTGGGAGAAAATACCCAGAATATGTCACTGGCAGAAACACCTTACACCATACAAGACATTCTGAGTGTTCATTTAAGCCATCAAGTTCTAGATTTAGATTCTTTTGTAAAAGGTGAGCTTACCTCTAGTCAAACCTGTCCCTTGGGGTATCTTAATGCATACGCAGATTATATGCGTTATCTGTATCGCATTTTAAGTTTAAGTTATTTGTATGAATCATTAGAAACTCATCGTTTGAAGAGTTATCAGTTAGGACTTACAGTCTGTCAGACAGATTGGATGCAAGTTCTTAAAAGTTGTCAGGCAAAAAGTACTGATATGAAAAAACTTATTCCTCGTATTCTTTTTATTTCTCAGCAGGCACAAAAAGAACTAGTGCAAAATTTATTTTTAGGTGTTTATTCCTTAGATGAGAAAAAAAAATGGATACAAAAAGGGGATGGAGAGCGTGATGCTCCTTATCAAGGACTTCTTTTTGCCATGAAATCTATTCCGCATAGTTTGAAAGACGTTGAAGTTCAATTAGAAAAAAATTGCTTAAAACAAAAAGAAGCATTTATACATATTTGTTCTGAAAATGATCAGCTTTATGGTCTTTCATCTTATGTTCCTTTTGCTGATTTACTGCAAGAGTCTCATGTTGTATCACTTTTAGGAGAGCCGCAATATGCCAGAGGTTGCTTACAAAATTACGGTAAAATATTTTCTCAAAAAGAATCTACGCCTCCTTTCTTTTTATCTTTATTCTCATCTGTACAAAGAGATCTACAAAAACAAAAAGAATTAGAAGCTAAGTATGATCTATGGGGAAGAAAAACAGAGATAACAGGAAGACTTTTTATTCCAGCAACACTTAAGGAGTTTGATGACAAAGGCTTAGCCAATTTGCTGTATCCTCAAGCCGCAGAAGAAATTCCTGTTGTCATAGCTTCTGTTCCTGTCCCTACTCCTGAAGTGGTTGTTACTCCTAAAACTGTACAAGTTGCCATCATAGAAAAAAAAGAGCTTCCACCACCACCTCCTGAACCCTCGGCTTTTGCCAAAGCCTTAATGCGTTTTCAAGAAAATCCTACACAAGAAGTTTTAGTTGATATGAGAAAATTCAAAAAAGATTTTATTTTTACAGCAAGAATGATGGAAAAATTAGAAGAGCCTCTACAGTTCTTTCTAACCCAAGAGTCAATGTCTCAAATGCGAGATTATGATGCTTTGGGAGAGAAAAAAGAGCCCATGCGTCTTTTATTTTTGAAACTTCTTATGGATACCAAACAACATAAAGGACTTTTTAATACGACAGCTGTTTTGGGTGAGAAATTTTATGTGGTTAATGATTTAGAAAAGAAAAAAGATCCAGTGTATGTGCGTTTTTATTTTGATGATAAAAACTTGCATGATTGGCAGATCGCTCTTTTGCCAGGGGAAAAAGAAGGGAAAAAGGTTATGGCTTTAGAACAAAAAGTTACGCCTGAAAATAAAAAACTACTTCGCAAAGAATCGTATCCTGTGCAAGAAAAG
>JAGOVR010000073.1 GCA_018060635.1 Bacteriovoracaceae bacterium | reverse complement strand
TTTCGTTATGGTAACTAGATTCATAAGAGAACTTACATACAACTTCTTTGTTACAAGTGTTGTAGAGAGTAATGATATCCTTAGACATATTTTTCTTTTGTTCTGCTGATGCTTCTTTAATACGTACGCATTGAGCAGGTTGCATTAAATCTTCTTTGGCAATAGCACTTGTAGTGGTAGAGATGCTGTCACTTTGAGAGGCAATAGTTGTGGTCTGATTAAAAGTTGAACTATAAATATCTCTCCTAGGAGTTGGTCCAAAAGTTTTTCTAGACCAAGCTACTTTTTTGTTAGCAGTGTAGAGGCCACATTCAGGGATTTTACTTACAGTCGACTCTGCTACAAAGTTATCTGTATGAGAGCGAATGACTAATTTAGCTGTAGCTGTCCCATTGCCAGAGCGTTCTACCATGACGGTCGGCCCAAAAACTTTAGAGATGCTAATTTTATCAGGATTACTTAATTGTACTTCGTAAGAATAGCCAGACCAATTAGTGTTAAAGTTTTCCAAGTCGATAGGTTGTCCATCTTTACCTTTGAAAGAAAACGTAGCGGCACAGCTAACTTGTGATGTCATAGTTGGAGTACTTCCTTTGGCCTTTCCAATATAGGTTGGAAAAAAACTAATTTCTTTTAACTCCACCCCTCCTACTGGACGACTTACAAAGATACGTTCAGGATTTGCTAAACGCACTTCAAACGCAGAGTTTTTTCCATTATTATAATGCTTCATGACTTCAAAAGCACCTTTTGGTTCAAGATCTAGTCCCACTACAGATGCAGGATAAGTTAGAGTAAAAAGTTGATCTTTCCCTTCCATCCCTTTGGAGTTTAAAAATTTTATATATTCTTTGACGTTCAAAGGATTTTCTAGTCCCACTTTTCCTTTGGCCCAAAGACTTTGACCCAATACTAAAGAGAGAAAAATGACTAAAACTTTTTTCATAAAAACTCCTTCCAAACAACAATGTTATAGATTTATCAAAAATAAATTTGTCGCAATATATCAAAAAAAGGAGGTTTTGACAATGCACATTATAAAAAGCTTGGATTTCACTGTAATTTTTACAATTTCAAATTATTTTAAAGACTTAGGTCATTCTTTAACTCTTTAGAAAGCTCTTTTGCGGCTAAAAAAGAGAAAGTATAGCCATTTTTATAAAGTCCAAAGATGGAGTAATGCTGAGGAAGATGTAAAACTTTGCCCCAATAAGGTTTGCGTTTAGATAGTTTATAACGCTGCCCTGTATAAAAAGAAGCCTCATTAAAATGAGGAAGAGGAAGAGTTAAAAGAGAGGTCATTTCGTCATATTGCTTTTTAAGAAGATCAGCAGAGCTCATAAAAAGAGCACTAGGGATAGAGGTATTACCTAAAAGCAGTATTCCCTGTTTCTTATGATAAACTAGTTGTGTTTTTTTATGTTCCCCTATCCATGTCAAACCAAAACTAGATTGCTCCCAAAGAACATTTGTAAATTGCAAGTAAGATCCAGCCACTACTTGTCCCTCTTTTTTTTCAAGAGGAGAAAAAATATTATTATAGGCTCCTGTACACCATACAACAGCATCAAATCCTTTTAAATCTTGATAGCTTCTAATAAATCTATGCTCTGTTTTGTAATTTTTAAAACTTTTATTTTTATCTCTTAACCAAGATAAAAAAATAGGAGGAGAAAATTGCAAAGCGTCTTCTGTAAAAATGTTTGTAGATAGAGGGAAGAAGCTTAAGTGTTCTTTTTTTTGTAAGTGAGAAAAACGTTTTATAAGATTTGAGTTTTGAGTTGGATGTGCTGAAAAATAATAAGGGATATGCTCCACACCTAAAGGTTTTTCTAAATCACAAAAAGTGACAGTTTCTTCAAACGCTTTTAACAGCAAGTCTCCCAGAGGACTAATCCCATATTGAATCCCTTGAGTATGGGCCATGGCCGTACTTTTTAAAGAGCAAGCAGGGGCAAAGTCTTCAGCATAAAACTGTGTTATTTCCAAGGAGGTCGCTTGTAAATCTTTTAAAAAATAATATAAAAAAACCTCAGCACTAAGCCCTTGACCAACGAGCGCAATTTTAAGAGGAAGAGAGACATTTTTTGCCGCCATTTCGCAACCTTTATTCTTTGCTACAATAGAGATATGACAATTTCTAAAAAGCCAGAACTCTTTGTAGTAGAATCCCATGCTCTTGTCGATAAAAAGTTAGCGAGGAAATTTGCAGAAGCACAGAACTCGGAGCAAGGCCCCAATGATTTTATCCGAGAGTTCTTAGGAAATTTTTTATCCAAAGAAACAAGACGAGCTTATGTAGATGACTTAAACACTTTTTTTGAATTTTTATCTTCAGGTGGTTGTGTTTTTAATCATCCCAGAGATATTACAGCTTTTCATTTTCAATATTATCGTGACTTTATGTTAGAAAAAAAATTGGCACCTGCCACGATTAATAGAAGATTGGTTTGTTTACGTTCTTTTGTAAAATGGTCAGTTGCGAGGAAACTCATTGATCATAATCCTTTAGATGCTGTCAAATTGCCTAAGGTGAGTACACTCAGTCCTACAGTGGCTTTTAATGATGATGAGGTCACTCAAATTCTAAGTCGTCCTGATATCTTAAGCCCCATTGGAAGTATGCACCGCTTGATGCTGGCCCTGCTTTTTCATCTAGGACTTAGGCGCTCAGAGTTAGTGAATATAAAATTGCAGGATATTTTTGAAGATCGTGGTCATCTTCTTTTAAAAATTATAGGAAAAGGAAACAAAGAACGCTTAATTCCGATAAGTGAAATAGTTAAAGATGAAATCATTCGCTATGTTTCTGCCTTCGAGTCTTTTACTCAAAGAACTCTTTTATCTTCAGAGTATCTGTTACAGGCCATCCCTGCTAAAAAAAATAATTTGCCCTTAGATGGATCTACCGTTTTTAGAGTGGTCACTCGTTATGCCAAAGAATGTGGTATTAATAAAAAAATTAGCCCACACTCTTGTCGAGCAACAGTTATTTCTCATTTATTAGATACAAAAAAAGCGGCTCTGCGTGATGTGGCAACGTTTGCAGGGCATACTAATATCACAACTACAGAACGTTACGATAAGAGAAGAGATAATTTAGATAAAAGTCCTGCGTATAAGGTCGATTTTAAATCTAGAGATGAGGAGTCGTAGCATAACCTTTTTGCTGTAAACAACGATTGATAAGATCGATTCTCATTCGTTCTAATGCCTCTAATCTTTCTTTTTTTTCTTGAGCTGAAAGGTTTAAAGAAGATTCTTCACTTCTAGAATAAGTATTAACTTCTTTTTGTGCCTCTTGCTGGCAGAAAACAGTATCCTGCTTACCTTGAATATCACCATCTTTTTTTTGACAGCTGATAAGTAAGAAGAAAAGACCAAGGATTAATATATTTTTCATAGAAAAAGCATACCTAAAAAAAAGATTAATGGCAATTTTCACGTAAAAGTTCCAAAAAAGAAGGAGAATCTTTGCGAAAGGCTTTCAAAGCAAAGTGTGAAAAGAAAATAGCGACAGCATAAGGAACTAAAAAAGAAGTTAATAACGAACTGAAATTAATGCTCACGGGGATGCGACGATCTACAAAAATATGTGGCATGAGATCAGGTGCATATTTATCTAAAAAAAATAAAAACAATAATGCCGTAAAGACTCCCGCTAAAATGGTGGCAATAGCTAGGAGATGTAGAAAAAGAGAGGTCAGTATTTGTATTCTTTTTTGGGAAATACCTAAGACCCAAAAACTGACTAGATCTAATTTTATTTTATCAAAAAAAATAAGAAAGCCTGATGTGACAGCAATGGCCACCAAGATACTCATACAGAGAAAAAGAAAAAGCATGGTTTTAGTTTCTAAAGCCAAGGCCCAAGCTAAAGATGGATTTAAGTCTTCCCATGTCTTAAGTTCTACCTGTGGAAACATTTCTAATATCTTTTGTAATTTTTTTTCTTTCCCTTGCAAATGGTAAAGACGTAGTCGATTGATACTTTTATTTTGAATAAGATTTTGTACTAACTCTAAACGCACCCATGCATGATAACGATCTAATTCAGCCACATCTGTTTGGATAGTATCACTCACACTGCTACTTACTTGCAGAGGAATATCTTCGAGGAATTCTACTGTGTGCGAGGGAGAGAAAAAATGCAGAATGCTTTCAGCATCTGTACGTAAGGCATAGGCAAGATCAGTGCCCAACACTACTTGAGAGATGTCACTTTTTTCTAGAAAAGGAGCTTTCTTTTTTTTATCAATTCCATGCAAGATGACGGGGGCCACCTCGTCTTGGTAACGAACTAATAATTCAATTTCATACTCAGGGTAAGACGTAATGTCGATAGCTTCAAGTTGCGCTAACAATGGCCTTAAAAAGTGAGGGTCATAATCAGATATAAAAATAACAGCTTCACCAGAGGCCTCTTTTGATCTTAATTTTAAATTTTTTTGGAATCCTCCCATAATGCTTTGAACCACTAAAAGGGCAAAGGCTGATAAAAAAAGACCTGCCATGGCAAAATAAAGAAGTTTTTGTCTGGTATGAGAACCAAAAAGATAAGAAATAAAATAACTCAGAAATTGCAGGTACATAAAATCTTAAGGGTAGAATTTTTGTTGTTTAAGCGTCATCTCTTGCAAAAGAGTGCAAGGAGCATAACGGCTGGCAGAAACATTTTTTGTATATTCATTTTGCTGATTATAAAGAATATTTAAACCAATCTGATCTGCAAATTTAAAAATCCCTCCACGAAAAGGAGGGAAACCTATGGCGTAAATCAAGGCCAAATCTACGGAGCTAGCTTGGGCCACAATCCCCTCTTCTAAAACACGAGCGGCTTCATTAAGCATAGGAAGAATGAGTCGTAAGGTTAGATCCTCTTTTGTTTTTTTAGGATTTTTGGGGATAAAAAAGATACTTTCATGAGGATAGTTATAAAATCCTTTTTTATTTTTTTTACCCATCCGTCCTTCCGCTACCAAATGAGCAATAAGAGGGCTAGGAGTTGCTCTTTCCCCTAGAGCTTTTTGCATAATTTTTCCAACTTTCATGAGAACATCAAAACCAATCTCATCCATTAAACGACAAGGGCCCATGGGCATACCAAAATTTAAAGCCGCATGATCTATGTCATTAACACTATAACCTTCATCTAGCAGATAAGCCGCTTCATTAATATAGGGCATAAGAATACGATTGACTAAAAAGCCTGGTGCATCTTTTACAATAACAGGAATTTTACCTACGGTTAAAACCCATTGATAAAGTTTTTGGATGGTGTCTTCGGATACCTTTGCATGAGTGATGATTTCTACCAAGGGCATCTTATGGACAGGATTAAAAAAATGTAGTCCTGCAAAACGTTCAGGAAATTTTAAAACACCTGCCATTTCAGAGATACTAAGAGACGATGTATTAGAGGTGATAAGAGTTGCAGAACTTACTTGTTCTTCAACTTCTTTAAACACTTTCTTTTTTATATCCATGTCTTCAACCACTGCTTCAATAATAAGATCCGCACCTTTCATACTTTCTAAAGAGAGTGTGGGTTCTACTGAAAACATTCGGCGATAAAAATCCATCTCCTTTATTTTTTTCTTTTTTAGATCACTCGAAAAAAGCCGAGAGCAATGATCTAAGCCTAATTCTAAAGCGGAGAGATTAATATCACGCAGGATAGGAAACTGCCCTTCTTTGGCAAAAAGATAGCATAATCCTCCTCCCATAGTACCAGCGCCTAAAACTCCTCCGCGCTTTATAGAGTCTTTAAAAACTTTAGCAGATACTTTTTTTGCTTGATCTGTAAGGAAGAAAATATGTTGTAGATTTTTGCTTTCACTGGTCATAAAAAGTTCTGCAAAAAAATTGGCCTCTTTATCTAAATAATTTTTACGATTGCTAGAGCAATGACTTAAAAGTTCCAGTATTTTTAAAGGAGCAGGATAATGTCCCTGTGTAGTTTTTAAGACTTGTTTCTTTGCTTGTTTTAAAATAATTTTTTTGAAGAGAAAGTTCTGTCCTATTTTAGCATGAGGTTTAGGATAGGTTTTTATAAGATATTTATTTGCCAAAGAAAAAAAACGTTCCGCTGGAATGATCGCCTGAGCTAGTCCTAACTTATACGCTTTTTTTGCATCTAGCATTTTTCCTGTTAGAATCATATCTACCGCTGAGAGCATTCCTATTTTTTGTGGTAGACGATAAGTTCCTCCAAACCCTGGGAGAATCCCCAGTTTTACTTCAGGTAAGCCTAAGCGAGTACTCTGATCGGAAGAAACAATTCTTATTTTACAAGAGAGGGCCAGTTCCAAACCTCCTCCTAAACATACGCCTTGAATCATGGCCATAGTGGGAATAGAGAGATCGGCTATTTGATTAAAGAGTTCTTGACCTTGCTTAGCACCTTGAACCGCTTCTTCTTTATTTTTAAGAGCTGAAATAACATGAATATCCATTCCTGCTAAAAAACAATGAGGTTTATGCGAAAAAAAAACAAGTCCTTCCAAATGTGATGATTCTTTCTTTGCATAGGTGATGATTGTTTCTAGTTCTTGCAATGTTTCAGTATTCAGTGTCACCATGCTTTTTTGTTCATTTACACCAAAGCCAATAAAAAGAATCCCGTCTTCTTGTTTTAAACTAACCCATTTTGTTTGTGGTAACATAGCAATCCTTAATTTTATAAATATTTTTTAAATCATTTCTACTAATGCGGCTCCCCCTTGGCCGCCACCAATACAAAGACTAGCAATCCCTGTTTTTAATTTTTTTTGCTTAAGTGCGTGCATGAGAGTCACGACGAGGCGTGAACCTGTAGAGCCGATGGGATGTCCTAAAGCAATAGCTCCTCCATGGATATTAAGTTTTTCGCTAGGAATTTCTTGTAAAAAATCCTGTGAAAGGCCCATTTTGAGCGCTAGTTCTTTATGTTTAAATATTTTTAAACAAGCTAAAACTTGAGCTGAGAAGGCTTCATTAATTTCAAAAAGATCTACATCTGAAAGAGAGATATTGGATTTTCTACAAATTTTTTGCGTAGCTACGACAGGTCCTAACCCCATACGTTTAGGATCGAGACCTGCAAAAGTAATATCTTTTAAAATAGCAAGTGGAGTGAGTTTATATTTTTTCAAAGCTTCTTCTGATACCATAAGACAAGCACTGGCCCCATCGGTCAGGGGACAGCTATTGCCTACAGTGACCGTTCCCGTTTCTTTTTCAAAATAAGGGCGTAGTTTTGCTAAACTTTGAATGGTGGATTGAGCTCTAGGTCCACTATCTGTAGGAAGTATCTTATCCCCTTTTTTTCCTTGTAAAAAAGGCATAATCTCTTTTTGGAAAAAGCCATTTTGAATAGCTTTAACTGCTTTTTGATGTGATTCATTGGCGAAAAAATCTTGCTCTTCTCGCGAAATATGAAGTTCACGGGCCAAAAGCTCTGCTGTTTGTCCCATATTAAATCCGCAATAAGAATCGGTCAGTCCTTGTTCAATAGCGACAACTGGTTTTAAAAAATGCAGGCGAAAAGAAGCAAAAACCTTGAGCTTCTCTCCTAATGTTTTAGCTTTATTTAACGATGTAAAAAAA
>JAGOVR010000004.1 GCA_018060635.1 Bacteriovoracaceae bacterium | reverse complement strand
GAACTCCATTCTCTAAGTTACAAATGCAAAACCTTTTATCTTGTGCAGAAAAAGCCTTAAAAGATATTTTCATTGAACAGCATAGGGTTTTAGAATGTTAGAATTTTTATTTGCTTCTAGTAACGCCCATAAAATGCATGACTTTCAACAGGCATTTAAAGATTCTCCGTTAAGATTAAAACTTTCAGATGTTTCGTTAGATATTGAAGAATCAGGAAAAAGTTTTGAGGAAAATGCTCTCATTAAGGCACAAGGTTATTATCAAAAATTTAAAAAACCTTGTATGGCGGATGATTCGGGACTTGTAGTTGAAAAATTACCAGAGGACTTAGGTATTTATTCTGCTCGCTTCGGAGGAGCTGACTTAACTTATCTTAAGCGTATGCAACTTCTTTTAGAAAAAATGCAAAATTATACTTTAGTCAGTGAACGTTCAGCTTTTTTTGTTTGTGTTCTTTGTTTTTATTTGAGTCCTCAGGAAATATTTTTTTTTGAAGGAAGATTGCAAGGTAGTATTGCCTTTAAACCTGAAGGTGAGTTTGGTTTTGGCTATGATCCTCTTTTTGTGCCTAAGGATTATGCACAGGGGCTGACACTGGCCCAGATTCCTGATTGGAAGAATCAGTATTCTCACCGAGCAAAAGCTTCCAAGGAAGCTTTACAGTTTTTTTGTAAGAAAGAAATTGCCAATATTTCCTAAATACTATATCAACTTGTATGTGTTCGGGGTGTGGCGCAGCTTGGTAGCGTAGCTGCTTTGGGAGCAGAAGGTCGGAAGTTCAAATCTTCTCACCCCGACCATTTTATCTTTCACTTATTTATAAGCTGTATTTGTCTCAGATTATTTTAGAGGATTTTCCAGCATATCAAAGATGTCTCCACCTTTTGATTTATTTAACTTCTCAAAAGCTTTCCATTTTTCTTCAGCACTAGCAAACTCAACTTCTATAATAGCTTTGCGGTATGTGCTTTTGCTTGGCATACGTCCCCTTATTTGATCTTCGATATTTTCATAGCTCACAATAACTCTCTCAACTTCTCTATGGCAGGTAATAGTAATAGATGATGAAATGATGACGCCTGCACTTGCAAAATGGTCACGAACGGATGTATCGAGAGCTACAGTATCATCACATAAGGCATCTATATTTGTTCCTAAAAGAAGCGTTTTTTCTGTAAATCTAGATTGAATCATACTTAGCTCTCTTAGTTCTAATTCTTCATCTGTCACAACAACTCTGCGTTCTCTTTTTCTATCTTGATCTTCTTCTTTTTTACATTCACCTTTTCTAAAATCAGCAAGGTCTACACGCATTTCTCGCTGAAATATTGTTCTTAAAAGCGTAGGATTTTTATGCAGGCTACAATTTCCTAAAATCCGAGAACAATGGATGGTAGAGATGTAGCTTCCATCAAGGGTGTACATCTCATATTGCTTCCCTTGATTGAGATGGGTACCGCTTGTTTGGACAGGTTTTAAAATAAGATCGACACCATCTTTACTACACACAGGAATATCATCTCCAATTTGGTGATTACCTGTCGGTGTTTCGTTAAGGTTTCTTTGTGTATTGAGTCCTGCTCCCGTATTATACCAAGGATTGGTAATACCATTCCCAAAGCTAGTATTGTTACCCTGATCCAGAGTCCCAGAGCGTTTTCCACAAGCTGTTCCTAAAACCATGAGCAGGCTTAAGATTCCTAAATGTTTCAATGTTTTCATAAAAATTTCCTTTTATGACGCAAGTTGTAACATATCTTTACAACACGTGTCAAGCTAATGAGTATGTTCAATAGCTAATAAGCAAAGACCAGGCCAAACATAGCAATTATCTTTTCAATGAGTTAAGCATCATAAAAAGACAGACGTTGCCTAATAAATGACAGGTGTTTAATTTTTAGACAGGTTTTTCTTTTGTTTATTTAAAATGAGGGGATCTCTTTTTCAAAGCTATTCACAATATTTTTTAAGGGTAAAAAATAATTGTTTTCCCAATGAAAAATTTATTTTTGACTGACTCAATAAAAATAGTAAAAAGATGCACTCTCAAAATAATTACGTTATAGTTTTTCACAAAAAAGTACCTGACTTTTTAACTTATGCTTTTATCAAAGGATTCTTGTGAAACTTAAGCGACTTATCGTGCATGGATTTAAATCTTTCAAAGATAGAACTACCATTCATTTTGATGATGGAATTACAGGCATTGTAGGTCCTAATGGTTGCGGGAAATCTAATATAGTGGATGCTCTTTTTTGGGTTATGGGAGAACAATCAGCCAAACATTTGCGTGGTGGTTCCATGCAAGATCTTATTTTTTCAGGCTCTTCTAAGTATTCCCCTGGATCATGGGCAGAGGTTTCTCTCGTTTTAGATAATGAAGAAAAAAAACACATTCATATTGGAAATAAAGTTGTTCAGCCGTTAGAAATTCAGCTAACACGTAAACTCTATCGTAATGGTGAGAGCGAATACCGCATTAATGATGTTCCTTGTCGTCTGAAAGACATTCAAGAAGTTTTTATGGATACAGGCTCAGGCAGTAAATCCTACTCGATTATTGCTCAAGGAGAAATTTCAAGATTAGTACAAGCTAAGCCCGAAGATCGCCGCAGTATTATTGAAGAAGTAGCTGGGGTTACTAAATTTAAAGTACGTAAAAAAGAATCACTTCGTAAAATGGAACAAACCGCTGATAATTTAGCGCGCCTTACAGATCTTAAAACGGAAGTTTCTAAGAATTTAAACTCTTTAGAACAACAAGCAGGGAAAGCAGAAAAAGCCAAGGAGCTACGAGAAAAAAGCGAAAAAAATGAACTGATTGTTGGATCACATAAAGAGTACCATTTTTTAAAAGAGTTTTCAGAGAAAGCACAAAAGACTTTTGAACAGGAAGTCGAGGTAGGGGAGGCCCAAGCTCAAAAAAATAATCTAGAGCTTTCTTTAGAGCAGGAAAAGATTCAGAAAACAATGCTCACGTTAGAAGTAGATGAAGCACAAAAGAATTTTAGTTTTTCGGGTCAAGCGTTAGCGGCGTTAGAAGAACGAACAACTCATCTTAAGCGAGCTTTAGGTGAGAAAAATAATTTTTTACAAGCCGCTTTTGGAGAAGAGCAAGAGCTTAAAGCTGAACAAGAATTGGCCCTGCATAAGATAGCAGAACTCAAGAGTTCATTTGAGGAGTTCACAGCGCGAGGACAAAATACGCAAGACTTTGAGATACAAACTAAAGAGTTAGAAGAGCTTAAAAATAATCTCGCAGAAAAAGAAAAAAAAGCACACGACTTACAGAAAAAAAGAGAAGAGTTAAGTAAAGCCATAACAGCTCTAGAACAGGATTTATTTCGCTGTAAAACGAGGAAAGATGAACTTTCAGCAGGTTTACAAGATGCCAGTTTAGAAATTGAAGCTTTGGAAGAACAATATTCGAAAGTTTCTAGTTCTATGGCTTTTGAGCGAGAAAACTTAAAAGTCAGATTAGATGTTGTGCAGACCTTGAATACAGCAGTAGAAGAATTAAAGCTTAAACTAAAATTAAAGTTAGAAGAAGAAAAAATAATTGATGAGAATTTTCGCCAAGCTACAGGTGACCTCATTGGCTTTGAATCACGCTTACAGTCTTTGCAAGAATTTAATAAAAACTTAGAAGGAGTTAAAAAAGGATCAAAAGAAATTATAGCTCTTTATCCTGAGGCTCAGATGGTGGGAGGTCTCATAGAGTGTGCGGAAGGGTTTGAACAAGCCATTAATGCTCTTTGTGGTTCTACTTTTGAAACAATCATTGCTCCTGCATTTGATACTATTTTATCTGCTAAAAATCATCAGCATTCTTTTGATATGTTAAAGTCTTACGCACAAGATGCTGGCCACATCACATCTACTTTAAATAATCTTAAGTCTTTATTTAATCAGAATGTGATGGACATTCCCGCTTTGTTGACTAGTACACAGGACATAAAAGATCTTTTTGCAGGATTTTATGTAGTCCCAGAACTTTCTATGGAAGATTTTAAAAAAGATTTTTCATCGATTATGTTTAATGGCTTAGTTTCAAAAGATGGGAAAGTTCTTATTAGAAAAAATTACACCACTCAAAAACTAGAGGTGTGCCAAGGTGAAGATTTTAAACAAAGTATTTTAGAAAGAAATAATATTATTCGCTCGCTACAAGCGAAAATAGATGAGAAGAAAATAGAGCTAGAAACAATTACAAATAATCGCAATGAGTTGAAGCAGTTGTTACAAAGCTTAAGATTAGAAAATGAACAAAAAACTTTTGAGTTAGCAGATAAAAAAGCTCAGCATACAGCTCAAGAGTCAGCCTTAAAGTCAAAAGAGTCACACTATGATTCTTTGAGTTCCCGAGTAAAAATCTTAACACAGAGAAAAATACAAATTTCTAGTCAGCGTATAGAAATGTTGGAGAAAGAAGAAGCTTTAAATAAAGAAATCCATGTTAAGAGAGAAGCACTTCAATCTATGATAACAGAAGAAGATGCGCTGAAGGTGGATTTACAACAAAGCACCGCTTCCTATAGTGAAAAATATGAGTCTTATGTCCGTTTAGAAATTGAACGTAACAATTACGAAGAAAAAAATAAAGAATTTACGACTCGTTTGGATGATTTAGAGCAGGAATCTAAACGCAGAGAAAAGAAATTAGAAGTTCTTGGGCATTCTCAAATAACAAGACAAGAAGAAATCTTATTAGCACAAAAAGAGCTTGAGCAGACAGATGAGAAGATTAAAGAATTAGCTGGTCAAGTTGCGAGTTTTGAAGAAGTTCTGAAAAAGAAAAAAGAAGAGTTACATATTTTATTAGATAGTTTTGAACAGAAAGAAAAAAATCTTCGCAATCTAGATAAAACTATTTCTGAGAAAGAAAAAGAAAATATTGAGAATCAGTTAAGATTGCAACAAATTGTGCAACAAGAAGAAGAGTTATGTCGGGATATTTTTGAAAGATATCGTATTGATATGCGAGAGAACCTGTCTATGTATTTAGAGTTAGACCCAGAAGTTCTAACTCATTTTAACTCTTTAGAAAGTATGTATACAACTCAAACGGCAGAAGGAATAAGTACTATCCAGAAAGTTTCCTATACTTTTGAAAAACTTCAACCTCACCAAGTGCGTGAAGCGGATGAAAAATTTAAGAAAAATAAACAAGAACTTTCTCGTATGGGGGAAATTAATTGGCAGGCAATTGAAGATTTTAATCGTCAGAAATTGCGTTTAGATTTCTTAAATGCGCAAGAAGAAGAATTGAAAAAATCTTTAACAGATTTACAGTCAGCTATCACTCACATTGATGAAAGATCGAAAGAGCGTTTTTTTGAAGCTTTTACAGAAGTTAATAGTCGCTTTGCACAGATTTTTCCTATTATTTTTGGTGGTGGAAGTGCCAAATTAGAGATTGTAGGGAGTGTGGATGATCCAGAGTGTGGTATTGATATTCATGCCCAACCTCCTGGTAAGCGTATGCAAAATTTAAATCTTATGTCAGGAGGCGAAAAAGCTATGACAGCTTTAAGTCTTATTTTCTCTATTTTCTTGGTGAAGCCTTCACCTTTTTGTTTGTTAGATGAGGTGGATGCTCCTTTAGATGACGCAAACGTGGGGCGCTTCAATGATCTTTTAAGAGAGATGAGTGGGCAGTCACAATTTATTCTTATTACGCATAATAAGAAGACCATGGAACTTAATGACTGTTTGTATGGTGTGACTATGCAGGAACCAGGTATTTCTAATGCCGTCTCTGTGCAGTTACAATAGTTATGTTGAAATTTTTTCTTCTTTTCTTTTTTTCTTTCTCTCTTTGTGCGCAAAATTTTGTGCCGAAGACATTTAAAGTTGAATTTACACAAGTAACCATGGGTTCTTGGAGTGGAAAAGTGAAAGAAAGCCAAGGAGAAATAGATTACGAAAATCCTGCAAAAATTAGGTTTAAAATTTTAAGTCCTAGGCCTAGTGAATTTGTAAGTAATGGAAAAAAATCGTGGTTTTATACACCTGCCTTTATGCAAGGAGAAAAAGGAGAAGTGATTGTTCAAACTTCTAATAAAGTAGTTCTCTCAAAATTTTTTGATCGCATCTCTCAGGGGTTAACCTCTAATTCTCTCTATACGGTGAAGGCTAGCAACAATCGCTTTGAACTTCTTTTTAGTCCTGTACTTCAAAAAGAATTAGGCATGGAAAAAAGTGTTATCCTTTTTAATGAAGGAAAAAATAAAAATTTTCAAGAGATTCAAAGTATTGAATTAAATTATAAAGATAAAAAGCCAGTAGTGCTTAAATTTAAAAAAATGGTGACTCCTGCGATGTTCTCGGGAGGTCACTTTATTTTTGAAATTCCTAAAGAGACTAATATATCAGGTTCTTAGTTTATGTTTAAAAAATTATTAGACTGGTCACAAGAGAATTTCTCTCATCTTCCTTGGCGCAAAAACAGAACTCTTTATAGCACTTTAGTTTCAGAAATGATGTTGCAACAAACAACTGTTCCTACTGTGATCAATTTTTTTACTAAGTTCATGCAAACATATCCTAATCTTGGAAAGCTTGCTAAGAGTTCAGAGGAAGATGTTTTATTAAGTTGGAAAGGCTTAGGTTATTATCGTCGTGCTCGGTTTTTACATAAAGCGGCCCAAGAATTAGTGAGGAATCATAAAGGTCAATTTCCTTTAGATAAAGAAAAGTTATTAAAAATTTCTGGGATTGGTGTTTATACTGCTCACGCTCTTCTAGCTATTGGGGCAAATGAAAACTATCTGTGTGTGGATGCTAATTTAGAGCGTGTTTTAAGTAGAGTTTACTTAGTCGAAGAATTAAAAGGCCCTAAGCTTCAGCACAAAATTTATTCCCTTTTTTCTCAAGGTAAAATATTAAAAGATTTAAATAGGTGGGGAGCTAGAGATATTAATGAAGCATTGATGGATTTAGGGCGGGAGATTTGTTTGCCGCAAAAACCCAAATGTACTCTTTGTCCATTGAAGAAAGACTGCTTAGCTTTACAAGGAAATGTAGTGGAAAAATTTCCTCTTTTGGGATCGGTTAAGAAACAGAAATTTTTTGAGTTAGAGCTCTTAAGAGTAATTGTAAAAAAAGATCAAAAAGTTTTAGTTTATAAAAAATCAGCTAAAGAATGGCTTTCCAACCAGTATGAGCTTCCAACGTTTATTTTAAAAAGTGAAGATGCCAAACTTATACAATATCCTTCTCTTGCTAAAAAAATAAAATATCATCACCTCCCTTCCTACAAAACAGGAATTACAAAATATAAAATCACCAATTATATTTTGGAGCTGGGAGAAAAAGATTTCCTCACAAAATTTAAAGATCAAAATTTAAACTGGAAAGAGATTTCTTTGGAAGGCAATCTTTCAGTGAGTTCTCTTAAAGCACTTAAGCGGCTTTCTTCTGTTTAATAGGCTCAACCTTCAGGACAACTTTTAATCCAAAGGGAAGCAGATACTTATCCAAGGTAGATTGCTTGAGCTTTCGTTTGCCTGAAACAAATGTTTCCACGTTTTGTTTTTTCTCGTGAGCCAACTTGGCAAACTCGGTTAAACCTAAACGACTAATGGTAAAGCGCAGAGCCTCTTCCAAGCTCATGGGATCCTCATGATTCATAAGTTCCAAGAGATATCCTTGTCTTGCTTTCATATTTTGCATAATTCTACTAAAGTCTTCATTATAACTATTTGCTCGATACATATTCACTCCAGTATGATTTTGATCTTTCAATTTTTACTCCATCAAGATCATATAAATAGATGACCTTGTCAACGGGATCTATCTATTTGATAAAAGAAGAGCGAGATGAATGGTATAAAAACTACATAAGACAAAGGTCATTTTTCATTTAGGAAAAAGAATAATTTTATTAAAAGAATTATGACTTTATTTGCTTTTAAACTCTTGTGTGGAAAACAGACTTGGGTTAATAAGGAGTTGGGTTAAGAAGAAGGGACTGCCGCCGGTGGCGTTAAAAACCACGGGAGGAAGGTCTGGACACCGTAAGGCATCGTAGCGGGTAACGCCCGTCCACCGTGAGGTGAGGACCAGTGCAACAGAAAGTATGTATGGCGAAAGGCAACTTTCGTGCGTAGTGAAACCAGGTAAACTCTACGAGGTGCAAGCCCACATAGGTTAGCATTTGATGTCCGCCTGACAGACGCTAACGGGTAGGGTGCTTGAGGTCTTCGGTAACGGAGATCCTAGAAGAATGGTAGTCGAAAACAGAATCCGGCCTATGCTTTTTCTTAGCCCACTTTTCGTGAATTTGAGTTATTAAGGAAATTCTATGGCAGGCAATACATTTGGAAAAATATTTCAAGTAACCTCTTTCGGAGAATCCCATGGAGATTCTATGGGAGTCGTTATTGATGGAATGCCTGCAGGACTTCCTGTTTCTCTAGAAGATTTGCAAAAAGACTTAGATCGCAGATCGCCAGGTAAAGTGGGAACGAGTAATCGTCAGGAGAAAGATCAGGCGCAAATTTTGTCAGGAGTTTTTGAAGGAAAAACTTTAGGGACTCCTATTGCCGTGACTGTTAAAAATGAAGATCAAAAAAGTGCGGATTATGAAAGTCTAAAAAATGAATATCGCCCTGGCCACGCTGACAAAACCACCATACAAAAATATGGATTCAGAGATCATCGTGGGGGAGGCAGGGCCTCTGGCCGTGAAACTGTTTCCCGAGTGATTGCAGGTTATTTTGCTTCACTTATTGTTCCTCAAGTAAAAGTAGAAGCGGTTATTGCTCAATTAGGAATTTTTAAAAATATTGCCTCTACTTCAAAACTTTCTCCTGAGATTTTAGTTTTCTTAGAAGATTTAAAAAAGAAAGGAGATTCAGTGGGAGGGACTGTAAGTTTAAAAATTACAAATTGTCCTGCGGGACTCGGTGAGCCTTGTTTTGATAAACTCAAAAGTGATTTCGCAAAAGCGATGCTGTCTATTCCAGCGGCGGTAGCTTTTTCTTATGGATTAGGAGAAGATTTTGCAACTTCTTATGGCAGTGAAGTGACTTTGGATTCTAAAAATTTCTCTGGCATGGAAGGAGGAATTTCGAGTGGTGAAGAAATTAATATGAAAATAAGTTTCAGACCACCATCCACCGTAGGACAAAAAGCTTTGGAAGGTCGTCATGATCCTTGTATAGTGCCAAGGGTACTTCCCGTGGTGGAAGCGATGGCCAAGATTGTTTTGGCTGATCATTTTTTACGTCAAAAAGTTTATGAGTAAACTGCATTTTATCAATTCATTTGAAAATATTTTTGAGACGAATCAAAAAATCATTTTGATTACAGAAGAAAATGTATGGAATCTCTATCAAGATAAAATAAATACATACGTGCCCATAGAAAAAAGAATTTTGGTCATTTTGCCCTCGGGGGAGCAGGCCAAGACTTTTGAAACTTACCAAAAGGCAACTGAAGAAATTTTGAATCAAAATATTCATAGAAATATGAAAATTTTTGCTTTGGGAGGAGGAGCTTTAAGTGATAGTGCAGGATTTGTGGCGGCTACACTTTTACGAGGACTTAAATGGGATATTATTCCAACTACTCTTCTTTCTATGATTGATGCCTCTATTGGAGGAAAGGTAGCGATCAACAGTCATCACGGAAAAAATTTGATAGGTGCTTTTCACCCACCAGAGAACATTTATATTGATTATTCTTTTTTACAAACTTTACCCAAGATGGAAAAAGAAAATGCTAAAGGAGAAATATTAAAATATGCATTTTTAAGTAAAGAAATTTATGAGGCAGTACTCGCAAATATTTCTGAAAAAGAACTGATAAAAATGTGTGCAGAATATAAGATGAAAATTACTGCAAAAGATCCTCATGACATAGCTGAAAGACAATTTTTAAATTTTGGACACACGTTAGGTCATGCTTTAGAAAAGGCATACCATTTGCCACATGGTGAGGCGGTGAGACGAGGGATTCATTTTGCTCTGAAAATAGACGGCCATTCTTTACAGGAAGATTTAAAAAAACTCGAAGAAAAATTGAAACTTAAAGGGCTCACTCCATTATCTATTTCGGCCCAAGCACTACGCCCTTACCTAGATAAAGATAAAAAAAATACTGAGGAGAAAGTTACTAAAATGGTCTTACTGAAAAGTATTGGAATTCCATATTTAAAGGGTATTGATGTGACTGAGAGCATTAGTCTCTATTTATAAAATAGTTTTAAAAAAGAAGTTAAGAATAGTAATAAGTTCCTTGAATTTCTGGCCAAATTCTCTATAAATAGAAGGACATATTTTTAGTGGGACTATAGCTCAGTTGGTTAGAGCTACCGGCTCATAACCGGTTGGTCCAAGGTTCGAGTCCTTGTAGTCCCACCAATTTTTAAGCCACTAAATCAAAATAAAATTTTACATCTAAAGCTTCTGAAATTTTATCAATAGTTTTGAGAGAGGGATTAGTAATGAGAGGGGTTTCTAATTTAGCATAAGCCTGTTGGGAGATTTTAAGTTTTTTCGCAAGATCTGTTTGAGTAATACCTTTTTTCTGTCGTATTTTTCTAAGCATTATGGCAAAAGCAATAGAAGGTTCCACATCAATAGGGTAATGATGAGGGCTTTTTAAAATTTTAGGTTCAGGAATATTTAATTTTCTATCACAATTAGAAATAAGCCAACCATTGAGTGCTTCATGGGCATTTTTTTGAGCTTGGATAATATTTTTTCCTTCAGTTAAACAGCCTATTAGTTGAGGAAACTCTACTACGTAAGAATGATTTTTTTGTTTGGTAATTTTTGCAAAATATTTCATTTTTTTATTCCACATTGCTTAATAATTTTCATTTCTAACCCTTTGCCCAGTGTTTTATTGCCATGAACAGGAACTGTTATAGTTTTACCTTCTTTTATCATAATATGGTGACTTCCTCGAATTCGTTCTAATGTCCAACCATACTTTTCTAAAAATTTAATCAAATCTTTTCCACTGCGTGCCATTTTATAATACATCCTAAAGGTTGTTTTAGCAAGAACTTATTCTATCTGCGAAAGATAGTAGAAAGAAAAAAATGAGAAGAGATCTTAGAAGTAATATTTTTCTTAAATAATTCAAATATGAAAAAAAGCGTGTTATTCATACCTCAATGCTTGGATAGGATGCAAAAGAGAAGCTTTTCGAGCTGGATAAATGCCAAAAGTAATTCCAATAAAAACAGAAAAGAAAAAAGAAAGAAGAACTGAGGCCAGTGACACTTCCGTAGTCCAACCAGTGACAAGAGAAAGAGTAGTGCTAATACTCCACCCTAGAATAATTCCAAAAAGACCACCGACGACACTGACCACGATAGATTCAGCTAAAAATTGAAAAAGAATATCACTCCCTTTCGCTCCAATAGCTTTACGCAAGCCGATTTCTTTAGTGCGTTCAGTGACAGAAACCAACATGATATTCATAATACCAATGCCTCCGACTAGAAGAGAAATAGCGGCAATGAAAGCTAAAAGTACTGACATGGTTTTACTACTTTGGCTTAGAGCCTGCTGAATTTCTGCCATATTTCTTATTTCAAAAGCTGTTTGTCTTTGAGAGAAAGGAACTTTTTTGCGAGCATACATAAATTCTAAAATATTTTCTTGAGTACTTTCTAAAACTTGTGCGTTTTCTATTTGCATATCAATAGAGTCCACATAATCTTTTCCCAGAAGTCGTTGCATAGCTGTATTAATAGGAATGAGAATAGTGTCGTCCTGATCACGAAAACCATTGGATCCTTTTTCAGGTAAAATTCCAATAATTTGAAAGGGAATTTTATTAATTTTTATCATTTCACCAATAGGACTTACATTGCCAAAAAGCTCTCGGATAGGAGTGAGACCAACGACTGCGACTCTTGCTCTTTTTCTATTTTCTTCTTCATTAAAAAAACGACCTATCTCTGGTTTTGAAGCTCGCATCTGTGCATATTCGGAAGTAGAACCTTGGATTTGTGTATTCCAGTTTTTATTAAGGTAAGTAAC
This sequence comes from Bacteriovoracaceae bacterium, assembly GCA_018060635.1. Lineage (GTDB taxonomy): Bacteria > Bdellovibrionota > Bacteriovoracia > Bacteriovoracales > Bacteriovoracaceae > JAGOVR01. The sequence continues at coordinate 18,758 of JAGOVR010000004.1, read as the reverse complement.
TTGTCCACGTCCACTCACAGAAGGTGCAATATTTTTTACAGATGAAAAATAGTTTTTAATATCCTTGGCATCTTCTAAAGAAATACGTGCAGTCGTTCCTGTTTCACTGGCAACTCCTCCTATACGCATAGAGCCAGAACGTAGAACCAGTAAATTAGAACCTAAAGATGAAAGTTGTGCTTCAATAGATTTTTGTGCTCCTTTACCTAAGGCCAGCATAGCAACCACTGCGGCAACGCCAATTAAGATGCCAAGCAGAGAAAGACCTGTTCTTACTTTATTTGTGCTTAAAGTTTTAAGACCTTGGCGGAGATGTTCAAAAACTTTAAAAAATTGATTTTTAACAGGCATAGAAATTTTTGGATTATTATTTTTCCTAGGAATAAACGCTGTTTTCCTTTCATCAGAAATAATTCTTCCATCACGCATACGAATAAGTCTTTTGGCTTGTGCCCCAATTTCTTCTTCATGTGTGACCATAATAACTGTAATACCTTGGTCATTAAGTTCTTTTAAAATTTGCATAATTTCTTTTTCACTTTGAGAATCTAAATTTCCTGTAGGCTCATCGGCAAAAATAATTTGTGGTTCATTAATGAGAGACCTCGCAATAGCAATACGTTGTTGTTGTCCTCCGGAGAGCTCATTGGGTTTATGGTGTAAGCGAGACCCTAATCCCACTCTTTCTAAAAGTATTTTAGCTTTAACATCACTTTTTTCTTTTTCAGAATAAAAGAGAGGCAACATCACATTTTCTAGAGCAGACATTCGAGGCAATAAATTAAATTGCTGGAAAATAAATCCAATTTCACTGCGGCGTAAAATAGCTTGTGCATCCTCAGCTAAACTAGACACATCCTTACCATTAATTTTATAAAGACCATGACTTGGAACATCTAAGAGGCCTAGAATTTGCGCAAGAGTTGATTTTCCACTTCCTGAAGGCCCCATGATAGCTACAAAATCTCCTTGTTCTACATTTAAGGAGACATCATCTAGAGCTAAAACTTCGTGAGAGCCCATAATGTATTTTTTGCTAATATGCTGTACTTCTAACAAGGGTTAATCCTTTATTTACGAGGGCGGTTTCTCATAGGAGAAAAAGGGCTATTATTTAATTTAGACTTTTGGGCAGAAGTATCAATTTGCAGAGAAAAAATAATATCACCTTCTTTTAAGCCATCGATAACTTCTGTATGTTTGCCATCAGAAATTCCAAGCAACAATTCTTTTTTTATTTTTTCTGCAGAATCCTCAGTTTTTGAATTTTGAACCCAAACAAAGTTTTTATGATCGTCTTGCAAGACACTATCAGTGGGTATAATTAAAATATCTTTTTTGGATTGAATGAGAAAAGTTACGTTAGCGGTCATTCCTGAGCGCATAAAATCAGGTGTTTTGAGAGGGAGAACGTCAACAATATAAGTTGTCACGTTGTTGACAGTTTTAGCTTCAAAGGCAATTTGATCGACTAAGGCAGGAATAGTCTCTTTAGAGTAAGCATCTAAAATAATTTGAGCAGGTTGTTTTAATTTAATTTCTGCCATATCTGTTTCATCCACTTGGGCATTAATAATCAAATGGTCAGACATCACGAGAATAGATTCAGTATTGGTAAATGTTTGTCCTGATTCTACATTTCTTGAAATAATGGTTCCAGCAATGGGGGCCATGACAGGAGTAGAGCGGTACAACTCTTCCCAGCGCTTAAGCTCTGCTTCTCCTTGAGATCTGGCGGCATCTAAGAGAGCGGCACGCTCAGTAGAACTCATCCAAGCTAGAATCTGCCCCTTTTTAACTTTTTGCCCTTCATCCACTAAGACTTGGTCAATACGTCCAGAAATAGGTGGTTTAATTTCTAAGCGATTTTTAGGTTGAACTGTTCCTGTGGCTAAAATAGTAAGATCAATATTTCCTTTTTCTACTTTGATTTCACGATAAGTAAGGATAGGATTTTTTGTTTTTTTCCAAAAATAAATAGCAGTTCCAGCAATACCCAAAATCACTAATAATAGAATTAGTTTTTTTTTCATTAAAATACCCCTTTCCCTTGTACTTGTTCCCATCCTGCTTCAGTAATGACTCTATCACGTTTACTTAATAAATAATTTTTTTGCCGAGAGATTAAGTCATTTTCAATAACGTCCCAATCTTCAAAAGTTAAGAGGCCATTATTATAGCGAGTTCGAGAAATTTCAGCGCGAGCCGTTGCCGCTTGCTTGAAACTGCTGTCTACTTTAAATTTTGCCACAGCTTCAAGGTAAGTGGCGTAGACTTGCTCTAATTGTGAAATAATTTGTCGGGAGAGATTTATTTTTTGATTTTCACTGGCAGACCAATTTTGTACAGCCGATTTAGTAGTAAAATAATCTTTTCCTCCACTAAAAAAAGGCAAAGAGATATTGAGTCCCATAGACCAATAACGATCTTGGTTAGGATAAAAATTTTGATCACTTCGAGTTAAACTTCCTGTTAAATCTAAGCTAGGAAAAAAAGCAGAGCGAGCAATAGTAATTTGTGCTTTAGCAAATTCTTCCTGCCAAAGTGACTTTTGATATTCAGGTGTATTCTTTGCGATATCTGTAAAAAGAGGTAATTGGTCAGGTTCCTGAGTTGGAATATTCCCTTGGATATCGTATTCAGAAGAATTATCAATTCCTAGTGCTTGACCTAATTTGGCCAGAGAAATGCGTAGAGCATTTTTAGCTTGTAGATTATCATATTTAGCTTGTTCTAAATAAGCTTGAGAAAGAAAAAAAGAACCTTTGTTTTCTCTTCCACTTTTAAAGCTTAATTCAACTAGGCTTAAGTTTCCTTCTCTTCGGCGAATAATTTCTTCAGTGAGCTCTAGATAATCTTTAGCATAAGTAAAATTTTCAAATGCGTTTTTTAGATTAAAACTAATTTGCGCTTTAGTACTTTGTAACTGAGCTTGTGAAATTTTGATATTAAGCTTAGCTTGTTTTATTTTTTCAATATCTTGAAAGCCAGCAAATAAATTTTGATTCAGATTAAGCGAAGAAGAGAAAAGATCATAGCTAGAATTTAGAGTGTTAGTTGTTTGATCTTTTCGGTCATAGCTTAAATCAAAACTAAGTTGTGGTAAAAAAGTACTGCGAGGAATTCCTAATTGAAATTCACTAGCATTTAAATTGGAATGCGCTGATTTTAGTTCTGCATTAGAGTTCTCTGCCATAGTGACAGCTTGTTCCCAAGATAAAGGAATCTTTGCAGATAGAGTTAAAGAGAAAAAAATAAAAAGTAAGCTATAAAATATTTTCATAATTTTTTTGAAAGAGCTGAAAAGATCCTTAAGAGAGCTTAGTTCCTAAGTGAAAAATCGTCAAATTTGTTTCCTTAATCTGTTTTAATAGGTATAAGAACTTATATGAATATTAACTTTTTTAAATACTGTGCGACAGGAAATGATTTTATTATCATAGATAATCGCCAAGAGTTTTATCAGGCAGGTAATCATCTCCTATGGGAGAAAATGTGCGCAAAGCATACAGGAATTGGTGCCGATGGTGTCTTACTTTTAGAATCTAGCAAACAAGCTGATTTTCGTATGCGTATTATGAATGCTGATGGCTTGGAAGTAAGTATGTGCGGCAACGGTTTGAGAGCGTTAGCACTTATGGCTTATCAAGATTTAAAGATAAAAAAAGTTCTTGATTATAAGATAGAAACAAAAAATGGCTTTTATCCTGTAACTATGCAGGAAAATTTAATCAGTGTAGAGATGACTGAGTTTTATGATAAAGATAAAATCTCATTGATAGATTTTGCTAAAGGATTACATCATTTATATCTTAATACAGGCGTTCCTCATTGTGTTTTAGAAGTCAAAAATCTAAAAAATTTTAATGTTCTAAGTGAAGCTAAAAAAATTCGCCATGATGCCCGTTTTGCTCAAGGAACTAATGTTAATTTTTTTGAAGTTATTTCCCAAGAAAAACAGGTTGTGGCTGTACGAACATTTGAGCGTGGAGTGGAAGATGAGGTTTTATCCTGTGGTACAGGCATGACAGCAGTGGCTCTTGCGTGCGCTCATTTCTTTAATTGGAAGAAGCAGATTACTGTGCAGACAGCAGGAGGGCAGGTACACATTAAATTTACAGATGACTATAAAAAGATATTTTTAGTAGGCCCTGCTTTTAAAGTTTTTGCAGGAGATTATTTATTTGCAGAGACTCCTAACTTAGAAAGATAAAGAGCTACGTGTTTAAAATCATCATCACTTAATTTTTTAATGTAAGGATCCATTTTTGTATTAAGGCGAATTTTATTTTTGAAAGCAGTAAGTTGTTCATAAAGATACCAATCAAATTGCCCTGCAAGTTTTGGAGCTAATTGAGACTTTAATCCTTGAGCTTCTTTTCCATGGCAAGTATAGCATTTCCCAATTTCTGTAAAAACTTTGTAACCATGTTCTTCTTCTGGACTTGTAAAAGTGACAGTCGTTGTTTTTTCTTCAGTGCTTGTCCCATGCTCTTTTTCAGCGTGTTCTAATTCTTGTTGTTTTTTCTCTGCTAAAATGAGTGTTGTTGAAAGGACTTGGCTTTTACTTGGATCGTAGTATTTTTTATAGGAAGTAAAAGAAACAATGGCAGAAATGATAGCAAGAAAAATGAGAAGGAAAATAAGGCGTAATCCCATAAAATTTTAGACCTTTTAAAAAGAGAAAATTAAAATAGGCTTAGTATAGCCTTTGCCAATATAAAAAACCAATATAAAAAATGATATTTGGGTAGCGATCTTGAGTATAATCGTGTATTAAATTTCTCTATGCATTTAACCACAATTTACCCCTTAGGTGATGATCATCCTGTTATAGGAGAGGGATGTTTTATTGCTCCCACTGCCACGGTGATTGGTCGAGTGAGCATGGGTAAGAATTCTAGTCTATGGTTCCATAGTGTCGCTAGAGGAGATGTTAATAGTATTACTATTGGTGAGAATAGTAATATTCAAGATTTGTGTATGCTGCACGTCGATGCTCAAAATCCTCTCATTATTGAAGCAGGTGTTTCAGTTGGACATAACGTTGTTCTGCATGGATGTCGCATTGGAGCAGGCACCTTAGTAGGAATGGGAGCTATTGTCATGGATGGGGTAGAAGTGGGAACTAATTGTCTCATAGCGGCAGGGGCTTTACTTCCACCTGGAAAAAAATATCCTGCAGGATCTCTAATCAAAGGATCCCCTGCTAGAGCAGAGCGAAGCCTCACAGTAGAAGAATTAAATCGTTACGGAAATCATTACAAGTCTTATCTTAAATATAAAGATCAGTATTTAAATGATAAATCTTTTCAAAAAACTTTATGAGTAAATTTAAAACTTTTTTTTGGCTCTTTGTTTTTGGTTTTTTATTCTATCTTATTTGGCAGTTATTTTTATCGATAGATGTCAGGATACTAAAAGATCATTATCCTAAATCTATCTTACTCAAAGAAAATAAATTAGAACGTAGAATCGAGATGGTTTCTAAAAGACCTAGTGAGTGGACTCTTCTATCGGGTATTGCTCGTAAGACAATCCTTTCGGTTATCATTAGAGAAGACCTGCTTTTTTATCAGCACTCAGGTATTGATATGGAGCAAATTAGATATGCTATTCAAGATACTTTAGAAAAAGGAAAGTTTACTCGTGGAGCTAGCACCATTACTCAGCAAGTTGTAAAAAATGTTTTTTTAACAAATCAAAAGAGTCTATGGAGAAAAGCACGAGAAATTATTTTGGCAAAAAAATTAGAAAAAACTATCAGCAAAAAGAAAATTTTAGAAATTTATTTTAATATAGCAGAATGGGGGCCTAGCATTTATGGTATTAATGCCGCCGCTTGGTATTATTTTAAAAAAAATCCTTCAGAATTAAATCTGCGAGAGAGTGCTTTTTTGGCTATTTTGTTACCCAGTCCTAAACGTTACTCCATCTCTTTCCGTCAAAAAAAATTAACACGCTATGCTCGTTCTGCTATGAAATCAACTTTTCGTAGGCTAGTCAAAGCAGGCTACATCTCAGCGCAAGAGATGCAAACTGCTATGGAAGAGCATTTTGATTGGGAACTAACTCCTTAAATTTAAAAAGATACTCGACACTCTTAATCAAGATAAAGAGCAAAAAAGTGTTTTTTCTTTAATCCTTCTCCTACCTTTATCCGAAACTTGGGAGCATTTATTTTATCATTATAAAGGAAGCGAGTATGAGTAAGTTGTATGCGAAGCCTTTAGCTCCAGTAGGATTTTCAGAAGAAGACTTTGAAGAATTTGAGCGAAAATTAAGATTAGAGACTTCTGCTTTTATTTCAAAATTAAAAAAAGAATCTTTAAATCATGGTTTTTTTTCCACACAAATTGAAGTCGGAACTTTTTTTGTTGACCAGAAAAAAAATCCATTGATGTTAACAGCAAAGATGTTGCAAGAAATTAATGAGACTACATCTGTTATGCAACAAGGAAGTTTTTCTTTTCCTCTTAAGACTACTAAAAATAAATTAGATTCCATGCTTCTTTCTAATCTGAGGTCAGAATTAGAAAATAGGTTTTTTGCTTATCAAAAAGTAGCAGAAAGCTATGGGGCCCATATGTTAATGGTAGGAAGCCTGCCGTTTGTTCCTACAGAAAAACTAAATGATGAAAATGGAGCATCATCTTCTTTTCTAGCTTTATTAAATCAAGGTTTGAAATCTAAAAGAAGAGGTCATCCTATTGAACTCAATATCCATGGTGTAGAACATTTGAAATTACAGCAAGATAACTTGCAATTACTTTCGGGAACAGGTGATATGCATATCACTTTTGAATTTTCTCAAGCAGATTTGTTAAAATTTTATAATGCTTCACAAATGATATTAGGTCCTGTCATGGCTATTGCCAGTAATTCTCCTTTTTTTCTAGGTAAAAACTTATGGAGTGAATCACGTATTGCACTACAAGAACAATGTTATGCTATTCCTACTGCGCAAGGCAGGGCTTTTTTTGGATCGTCTTACCTTAAAGAAAGTTTTATTCATTATTTTCTTGAGAATGAACAAGCTTATCAGCCTTTAGTTCCTGTTTGTTATAATGAAGATATGTATCGTTTTAAGCATCTTTCTTTACATAATGAAACAATTTTTCGCTGGAATCGTATGATTATTAATCAGGAAGATAAAGGTGATTCTCAATTTTTAAAAATGCAAATGAGAGCCTTACCAGCAGGACCTACTTTTGTGGATATGACAGCCAATTTTGCCTTACTATTAGGACTTATGAGTGAAATTTCTTCTTGGGAAACAGATCCAGAAAAATATTTATTTTACGGAGAAGCTAGTGAGAATTTTTATCAAGCCGCACGCCACGGTCTTGATTCTTCTTTTATTTGGAATCAAGGGAAAAAACTCTCAGTAACTGAACTCTTTTTTTCCTATCTTCTCCCTATGGCAAAAAAAGGACTGAGTAGATTAGGAATTGAGGCAGAAGAAAGTAAGTATTACTTAGAAGATGTTATTGCAGGAAGAGTTCTCATGAAACAAAATGGGGCTTCTTGGCAGAAATCTTTTATTGAAAAACATGGGAAACAATTTGATAAAATGTTAGAGGTTTACTTATCTTTTCAACAACAAAATATTCCTGTTCATAAGTGGAATTTTTAGTGAGAACGGAGCAGTTCTAACTGACCAAGAGCTACAAAAGTAGCGATTTCTACTCTTAAAGTACTTGCACTAATTTTAATTGGGATAAAATTTTTGTCATGCATTTTCTCTTCTTCTCCTTTGGTCCATCCTCTTTCTGGCCCCAGGGCTATGAGAAGCGGTAACTGGTCTTGCAAAGGTGTAAGGGGAAAAAAATGATTACTTTTAAGTGATAGAAAAAATTTATGTTTGATGTCTTCAGTAAAAATGAGACATTCCTCCAAATCATTCCATATTTTTATTTCAGGTAGCTCGGTATAGAGACTTGATTGACTAAGTCCTTTGAGCATAGCTTCTTTGCAGTTTTCTGGTAATAAAACCTTAGATTGTAGATAGGATTTGTCACTTAGGGTGGTTGTAACAAAGTGAAATTTTTTTACTCCTAAGCTTGTACCATGTTCTAATATTTTTTTTATACTAAGAGGACGACAAATTCCTACCATGAGTTGGTAATAAGGCATTATAGTTGGCGTTTTAGTTTTGACTTTGAGTTCGCAGAAAGTTTCGTTTATTTGCGTGACTTCCGCCATACCTTGCCCAAGACCCACAATTCCAATTTTTATTTGATCTCGTAAATCTAGTTTTAATACATTTTGAATATGTATAAATCGGGGATCATTTTTTTTTAAGAGATAAACATCTCTTTCTGCGTGATAATCGTTTTTTTCAAGAAGTATTTGATTCATGAGATTTAGAATTGATTGCTCTCCGCATTATACATTATAATCAGTTTTTATTTTCTATCTTATATAAAAGGAGTTGCAAATGGATATCGCACTATTTTCGGCTGATGGTCTTCAATTTCTCTTTCGCTGGATTCATTTTTTAGCGGGAGTCGCTTGGATTGGAATACTTTATTATTTTAATTTTGTGCAAGGTGAATACATGAAAGAAGCAGATGCTCAGGCTAAAGCATCAGTGGTAACTAAACTTCTTCCTCGTGCTCTTTGGTGGTTCCGCTTTGGAGCGTTGTTTACTTTTATTTCAGGTGTTGCAATGCTTGAAAGTAAAGCTCGTATGGGAGGTTGGGGAATTTTTGCAACTTCATGGGGAATTTTTATTTTAACAGGAGCAGGACTGGGAACTCTTATGTTTCTTAATGTGTGGCTTGTGATTTGGCCTAACCAAAAAATTGTGATGGCTTCAGCAGAGCAAGTAGCCAAAGGAGGACAACCTCTTCCTCAAGCGGCTATTTCCGCTGTAAAAGCAGGTCTGGCTTCTCGTCATAATACGTTGTTTTCAATTCCCATGCTTTTCTTTATGGGAGCCGCGAGTCATCTTCCTTTAATTGTAAATATGGATTTTAGTGCCTTGAATTTATTTTTAGTATTAGCTTTTGTAATTGGATTATTACAATTGAATGCTATTAAAGGAAAACTAGGGCCTATTGCAAGTATTAAAGGAGTTATTCATTTTGGTATTTTGCTGACAGTTGTTCTCTATGGACTTATAGAATTTTTAACATAAAAAATTATGCAGATTAAAAAATTATTTTTTTTAAAAGGAACCAAGCTGATCCCTTGGTTCCTTATTTTAATTTCCTGTCAAAAAAAAGAAGTACAAATGACACCCACGAGTGATTTGTACAAGCGCGGTAAAACGGTTTATCTTTCTTATTGTATTTCTTGTCATAATATCGATCCTGTCAAAGACGGTTCTTTGGGGCCAGCAGTAGCAGGCTCTTCGTTAGAGTTGTTGTCTGCACGAGTGGTCAACGCAAACTATCCTGCAGGTTATAAACCTAAGCGTTCTACAGGGCTTATGGTGGCTTTTCCTGAACTAGAAAAAGATATTCCAGCTATTCATGCTTTTTTGAATAACTTAAAGTGATGATTATGAAATTTGTTGCAGTTTTTCTTCTCTGCATTTTTTCACCTTTTCTTTTGGCAGAAGCTAAAATTTTACGAGTTCAAGTCGGTTCTGAAATAGAAACACTAGATCCTCAATTAGCCGCCGAAGCACAGTTTGGAAATATTGCACGAACTCTTTTTATGGGGCTTTTTGACTATGATCATAAAACGAATATCGTTGCCAAGGATTTAGTTACTAATTTTAGTCATAATAAAAATTATACCCATTGGATTTTCCATATTCGTAAAGATATATGGTGGGTGAGTTCCAAAAACCAACAGATAGTGAAAGAACGCAAACTTTCGGCTTCGGATATTCTTTTTTCTTTTCAGCGTGTTTTGCAAAAAAAAACTTCTCCTTTTGCCGATTATTTTTTTATTATAAAAAATGCTCAACAAATTTATGAAGGAACAAATTTAGCAATAGAAACATTGGGGATAAAAGTAATTGATGAGAATACACTTGAAATAACAACAGAAAAGCCTTGCCCTTCTCTTTTAGATTATTTAAATCATCATGCTTTTCGTATTATTCCTCCAGAGATAATTCTTAATTTCCCTGAGACTTGGATGCAACCACAAAATTTGTGGAGCAGTGGCCCTTATATCTTAAAAGAGTGGAAGCTTAAAAGTCATATCAGTGTGATTAAAAATCCTTTTTATCCTAAAGCTTCAGAGATACAAATTGATGAAATTTGGTTTTATTTTTTAGGTGGTTCTAGTCCTGAGGCTTTACGTGCTTTTGAAGCAGGAGAAATTGATATTGATTTGACAGGGATTGCCTCAACACATTTAGAAAGAATAAAAAAAAGGGGAGTTGTTCACATTAGTAAAAAATTTCGTACTAATTTTTTAGAGATGAACTTAAAACAGTGGCCTTTTTCTGATAAAAGAGTGCGCTTAGCTTTAAGCTTAGCGATTCCTCGTAAAGATATTGTAAAATACATTACAAAGTCAGGTCAGAAAGAAGCCTACTCTTTTTTACCCTTGGATTTTCCTCATTATAAACCTGTGATGATTCCCTATGCTGAGAAAACAAAAAAAGAACAGCTCGCTTATGCTAAAGAGTTATTGCGACAAGCAGGTTTTTCTGCAAAAAACCCATTTCCCAGTTGTGTGATTAACTATGTGACGAGCCCTGTATTATCTCAAATTCTACAAGTTATTAGGAAGTCTTGGAAAGAACATTTGGGTGTTGATTGTACTTTAGAAAATCAAGAATCTAAAATTTTTTTAAATTTTCTTAAAGAAAAAAAGTTTCAAATAAATTTAAGCGCATGGGCTATTCAAGGACTCGATCCTATTTATTTTTTAGAAAGAATGTTAAGCCACTCAGCTAATAATTATTCAGGATTTAATAATACTCAGTATGATCATCTTGTTTCAAAAATGCGTTCATTACCTATATCTAGCCAAAGAAGGCATTTAGTCCATCAAGCAGATAAAATTCTTATGCAAGATTTGCCACTGCTTCCTATTTATTTTTCTACCAATATAGACCTTGTTCAGCCTTATATTCAAAATTTTTATTCAACACCTTTCGCCCAGCACTCTTTTTGGAAAGTAAAGATGTTGCCTTCGTTATCTAAAAATAAATAACAAGGGAGCTTTTTTATCTTGTTTCCTTTGTATTCAACTTGTTTTTCAGGTATAAAAATAAAGCCTTCTTATGTTTTTTTTCAAAGGAGCTTTTTTCGTGAATTCTTCTCTTTTTTTACTTTTATCTTTTCTTTTTTCTTTCACATCTTTTTCTCTTTCAGCCAAAATAAATGAGCTTAACGTTCAAGTGGGTGAAGAAATTAGGCATTTAGATCCTCAGCAATCCACAGGTATTAGCTCGGCTCATATTCATATTAATCTTTTTGTCGGCTTGTATAGTTATGACCATAAGAGTGCAGGGCCTGTAGCTGAAATGGCAGAATCATATACGCAAAATAAATCTGCTAGTGTTTGGACTTTTAAGCTTAAAAAAAATTATTTTTGGGTACAAAATGTAAATGGAGTTGTTGTTAAAAAACGTCCTGTGACAGCTCACGACTATGTTTACTCTTATCAGCGCATTCTCTCTCCCAAACTTGCTTCGGAGTATGGGTATATGCTTTATATTATAAAAAATGCAGAACTTTATAATCAAGGTCAGATTAAAGATGCTAGTCAGGTAGGGATCAAAGCTTTAGATGATTACACCCTCCAATTTACATTGGTAGGTTCAGTGCCTTCTCTTTTAAGTTATCTTCCGCATCATTCTTTTTGTGCTGTTCCTAAAGAGCCCATTGAAAAACATGGTGAAAATTGGGTAGCTAAAGAAAATATTTGGACTAGTGGATCTTTTGCTTTTAAGGATTGGGAGCTTAAAAATAAAATAACTATTATCAAAAATCCTTTTTTTCCAAATACTAAAGAGAACCAAATTGATTTAGTAAATTTTAAATTTATAGGTACTTATTCGGCTGAAGCAGTCCGATCTTTTCGTGCAGGAGAGATCGATATTGATTTTATGGCCCCTCCTAGTTCTGAAATTTCGCCTCTTAAAAAAGCAGGAACTCTTAAAATTGCTCGTCAAATTGCCATGTACTTTGTAAGGCTTAATACAACTCGCAAACCTTTTAATGATGTGAGAGTTAGAAAAGCACTGGCTTTAGTAGCTCCTCGTGAAGAAATCGTAAACTATGTGATGAAGGCAGGACAAGAACCTAGTTATTCTTTAGTTCCTAATACTTTTAAAACATATAAACCAGAAACTTTTGTAGACGCTAAAATGCCTTTTCCTAAGCGCTTAGAATTAGCTAAAAAACTTTTAGCAGAAGCAGGTTATCCTGAAGGAAAGGGCTTTCCTAAGGTGAACTATGTTTATAATACTGCAGAGACTCATCAAAAAGTTGCTGTAGTTCTTTCCAAAGCTTGGAAAGAACATTTAGGTATTAGTGTAGAGCCTTTGAATCAAGAGTGGAAAGTTTATTTAGCCAGTCAAAGTAGCATGGACTTTGATACTTTACGAGCAGGCTGGGTAGCGGATTATGAAGATCCTATGAATTTTTTAGATATGTTTTTAAGTCAGTCAGGCAATAACCGTACAGGATTTAAAAATAAAGAATATGACAAATTAATTGCTCAAGCTCAGATAGAAAAAAACTTAGAAAAAAGAAATAAAATTATGCAACAAGCAGAAAAAATTATTATGAATGAGGTTCCTATTATTCCTCTTTTTACTTATACCACTCTGAACTTAGTTCAAAATTATATTTCAGGATTTTATGCTAATAAATTAGATCAACATCAATTACGTTTTGTTAAAATTGATATGAATAAAAAAGAAAATTTTTTGAAATCTATTAAAAAGTAGGAAGGTCTTTTGTTTAAAATAATTTTAAAAAGAATTTCAGCTTCTCTTTTTACTTTATGGGCTATCATAACAGTTTCTTTTTTTATGATGAAGGTGGCTCCAGGAGGGCCTTTTGATTCAGAAAAGATGCCTCCCCCTGCTATTATGAAAGCTATTCAAGCTAAGTATCATTTAGATGAACCTATTCATAAACAATACATTCTTTATATGAAAGGATTATGTAAATTAGATTTTGGTCCAAGCTTTAAGGTGGCTCATTTGTCAGTTATTGATGTGATCAAAGCAGGAATTGGACATACACTAACGATTGGTTTGATCGCCATGTTTTTATCTTTGCTGGTGGGAGTATGTATAGGACTTATTTCAGCTCTTTATCACAATAAATTTGTTGATCATCTTTTAATGAGCTCTGCCATGCTTGGAATTTCTGTACCTAATATGGTGTTAGCTCCAATTCTTCTACTTATTTTTGGTCTAAAATTAAACTTAGTTCCTGTTTCAGGTTTATCTACTCCTGCTAGTTATATTTTACCTTCATTTTGTTTAAGCCTTTTTTATATTGCGAATATTGCTCGACTGACGAGGGGCTCTCTACTTGAAGTCTTAAGTTCTAATTATGTAAGAACAGCTATGTCCAAAGGGCTTCCTATGGCCAAAATTGTCTTAACTCATTGTTTAAAACCAACACTTATTCCTGTTGTTTCTTATTTGGGGCCAGCCACCGCAGGCATTCTGGCAGGATCACTCGTGATTGAAAAAATTTTTGTGATTCCAGGTATTGGTCGTCAATTTGTCGATTCAGCTTTTGCTAGAGATTATACCATGGCCATGGGGATGATTATTTTTTATTGCACTTTGGTTATCGTCTTTAATATCTTGGTAGATATGAGTTATTTTTTGTTAGATCCTCAAATTAGATCCAAAGGATAACTTCGTGCTGACAACTCAAAACTTAAAAGAAAAATTAGAAACATTATCAGAAGCTAAGCTAGAAAAAGGCACTTCTCTTTTTCAAGACGGTTTTCGTAAGTTTAAAAAAAATAAAATGGCACTTGTAAGTTGTATTGTTATTAGTATTCTTTTTATACTTTCTTTTTTAGCTCCCTATACGGCTCCTCATCGTTATGATGCGGGCGAATTAACAGCTCAAAATTATCCCCCCTCTTGGTATAAAAAATTTATGCGCTCTCATTATTTAACTGAAACATTAGAGTGGGCACAAAAAAATATTGCAACTGATAATTCTATCCAGTTTGATGAAGAAGGGAGAGAAATTGTGACTTCAGAGGATGCACAATTAGGAACAGAGTTAGCAAGACCAAGCTCTCAAAATATGTTTGAAAGATCCTTAGATCACTTAACACCAGAAGGTCTTTTGGGCTTTCTCTCGGGTGATTCTTCTTATTATATTTTTGGTACAGATGAAATTGGCCAAGATATTTTTAGTCGGGTGATTTATGGTATGCGCCTTTCTTTATTCTTAGCTTTAACTGTGACAACAGTTAGTGTGCTTATTGGTATTAGTTATGGAGCTATTTCTGGATTTTTTGGTGGCATGATAGATATGGTTATGATGCGTTTTGTGGATTTTCTTTTTGGTATTCCTCTTATCTTCATGATTATTCTTTTGATGGTTTTTTTTGGTCGCCATGTTTATCTTATTTTTGTGGGACTAGGACTTATCTATTGGATTATGCTGGCTCGTATTGTCAGAGGCCAAGTTTTATCTCTGAAAGAACGAGAGTTTGTACTAGCGGCAGTTGCAAGTGGAGCCACCAAAACAAAAATTATCTTTGTGCATATTATTCCTAATGTGATGGGACCTGTTATTGTATTTTCCACACTTTTAGTTCCGCAAATTATGCTTTTAGAAGCCTTTTTAAGTTTTATAGGTCTGGGCGTTTCTCCTCCCGCTGTTAGCTTAGGTATTATGCTCTCAGATGGAGCCGCTGTTTTATCCAGTTTTTCTTGGCCTATTTTATTTCCTGGTATTGTTTTTTCTTTGATGATTTATTGTCTTAATTTTATCGGAGATGGTTTGCGTGATGCTCTAGATCCTAAATCTCTTAAGTAAGGAAACTTTAGTGAAAGAAGATTTTGTTATTGATGTAAAAAATTTAAGTATCGAGTTTATCACCCATGAAGGTGTGGTTAAAGCTGTTAATAATCTTTCTTACAAAATTAAACCCAGTCAGACACTTGGAATTGTGGGAGAGTCTGGAAGTGGGAAGTCTGTCAGTTCTATGGGTATTATGGATCTTTTACCCAAACCTCCTGCCGTCATTTCTCCTCAAAGCTCAGTTAAACTTTTAGGCAGAGAGCTCATAGGTTTAAATCGTAGAGAGACAAGACATATGCGTGGCAATATCATGTCTATGATTTTTCAAGATCCTATGACTTGTCTTAATCCTTACCGTAGAATTGATCATCAAATGATAGAAGGACTTCTCTATCATCAAAAAATTTCTCAAAAAGCGGCTCTGTTTAAAGCTCAAAAAATGTTAGAGTATGTGCAAATTCCAGAGGCAGAAAGACGTCTTAAAAATTATCCTCACGAGCTTTCAGGGGGAATGCGCCAAAGAGTTATGATTGCTATGGCGATGCTGACAGATCCTAAACTTCTTTTTGCCGATGAGCCTACCACTGCACTGGATGTAACGGTTCAAGCTCAGATTATGCAATTATTTAAAAATATTCGTGCAGAATTTCAAACAGCCATTGTTCTTATTTCGCATAATTTAGGGGTGATTGCTACGCAATGTGAAAATATTTTAGTGATGTATGCAGGACAGATGATGGAATACGGTAGTCCTGAAAAAATTTTTGAAAAAACGGCCCATCCTTATACCATGGCCTTAAAAAAATCTATTCCTGATTTATATCCCAAAGAAAGCGAAACTAAAATTTTACATACCATTAAAGGCAATCCACCCAACTTAATGCAATTAGAAAGTGGGTGTCCTTTTCTCAAGCGTTGTGATTTTGCTAAAGCAGAGTGTACGGGGAATATTCCTGTGAAACAAATAGGCGCAGATCATTATTCACGCTGTCTTTTGTAGGAGCTTAAGTTATGGCTTTACTTGAAGTAAAAAATTTAAAAGTTTATTTTCCCGTAAGAGAAAATAGTTTTTTTAAAAGAAAAGAAAGATATGTTCAAGCGGTTGATGATGTTAGTTTTGAAGTAGAAGAAGGTGAGGTTTTAGGAATTGTGGGAGAAAGTGGCTGTGGTAAGTCCACTTTAGTCAGAGCTCTTATGCGACTTATTCCTACGACGGCAGGTGCAATCAATTTATTGGGTGAAGATCTTCTACATCTGCCCAAGAATAAATTACGCCTTTTTAGAAAAAATTTTCAAATGATTTTTCAAGACCCAGAAAGCTCTCTCAATCCTCGTTTTACAGTAGGAGAAATTATAGGAGAGCCCCTAAAAATATTTGAATCTAACCTCTCTCATAAAGAGCATTTGTATAAAGTACAAGATCTTATGGAGAAAGTAGGTTTAAGCTCTTATATGATTCGTCGTTATCCTCATGAGTTTAGTGGGGGACAACGCCAGCGAATTTGTATAGCACGAGCGCTTTCTATTCATCCTAAGCTTATTATTTGTGATGAGGCTGTCAGTGCCTTAGATGTTTCTATTCAAGCGCAAATTCTAAATCTTTTAAATGAAATTAAAGAACGCTTTAAGCTAACCTATATTTTTATTTCTCATGATTTAGCAGTGACTCGTCACATTTCTGATCGAATTATTGTTATGTATTTAGGTAAAATAGTAGAAACAGGGAGGGCCTTAGAAATTATCAAAAACCCTCAACATCCTTATACTAAAGCTCTTTTGGCCTCTGTCCCTGAATATAAAAAAGAGAGAAATTTGAACTTACTAACAGGCGATATTCCTTCTCCTATTAACCCTCCTAAAGGTTGTCGTTTTCATACGAGATGTCCTCTAGTTGAGCCTAAGTGCTTGGAAATAGAGCCTATATTACAGCAAAAGTCTTGTGGAAATTATGTTGCGTGTCATTTAGTTTAATGCTATAAGTCTAACATTATTATTGCTCAGCGTCTTAAAGTTTTTTCAGAAAAAGCCGAACAGACTTGAGTCATGGCTTTTTTAATGAGGAGTATGTGTATGAAAAAGTATCTTTTACCTATTTTGATTCTTTCGACTTTAGTAAGTTGTGGACGCAATATTCAAGAGGAAGATCCTGCGAGTGATTCTGGGTCTAAAGGGGATGCCGCTACTATATCAGATATTCAAAAAGTCATTGAAGGCCAGTTTTCTTTTAAAGATATTTTTGAAAAAGATAAAAAGAAAGCAGGGACTCATTTTGAATTAGTGCCTGTGGTAGGTGAAGATAAAATTTGTGAGGCTTACACGGCAGAAGATTCTAAGCTTAAGAAAGCTATGGATGATTTTTCAAAAAAATCTGCAGAATATAAGAAAGCTAAAAAAGCTGATGAGAAAGCTAAAAAAGAAGTTTCTCTTTTAACAGGTGAAGAAAAAGCAGTGGAGCAATATAAGTTTTTCTTAAATCGTTTTTGCGCTATTGAAAAAGAAAATACTCCAGCATTAAAAGAGAAAGTAGAAATCTTTTTAAGCGCTCGTAAAGAGTTAGAAGGTAAAAAAATTAATCTTTCTGTTTGGCCGATTAAACATAAACTTCATGGTCTTTTTGCAGATCTTAAAGATTTTGAATTTGAAGGTTTAAAAGCTAAAATTAAAGAAATTTTGTCTGCTGAGCTTAAGCAGGATTTGGAAGCAGTAAGTGCTTTGCATGATCAAGGAGCTGTAGCCTCCAAAGATGTACTTTCTTGGCATACATTAGCTTCTTCGGTTGAACCTATCATTGCTCAAAAAGACGAAGCTTTAAAATTGGGTGTAGGAGAAATTACTTGGAGAATTATATTCACTTACGTAGATGTTTTAGAAGCAGAAATTAAATTACAACAGGAAAAAGCAGAAGAGGATGTTGTTGATCCTGTATAATCTCTTCTTTTTAAGAAATTAATAAAAAACCCGAAGACTTATCTTCGGGTTTTTTTTGTCCTTTTTTCTCAAATCTGCTACAACCATCTTATGAAAATAGTTTTTGAGCACGCAGGAATTCTTCCTGTACAAGCTTATGGTGGTATTGAGCGTATGCTTTTTTGGCATATGAAGGAATTAGTGAGGTTAGGTCACGAAGTGATTCTTATTGGTCATCCTAAGAGCCAAGTTTCAGAATACGGTATAAAACTCATTCCTAACCAGCTAAAAGATTTCAGACCTCTTATTCCAAAATCTGCTGATATCCTTCATTTATTTTATCCTTCTCATCTTAACTTTCCTCTTCCTGTTATTTTTAATATTGGTGGGAATGGTAGGGTCGAGGAAGTCTTTCATCCTAACAGTGTTTTTGTTTCCAGAAAGCATGCTGAGAATCATAACAGTGAAGTCTTTGTTTATAATGCTCTCGATTTTAAAGAATATCCTTTTCATAAAAAAGTATTAGATTGGAAAAATTTTTTATTTTTAGCTAAAGCTAGTTGGAAGGTAAAAAATCTCAAAGATTGTAAAAAGGTTTGCAGAAAAAACAAAAAGCACTTGCATATAGCAGGAGGGAGAACATTTCCTCTTTCAGCTTTTTGGCATTCTTACGGCATGGTTCCTCAAAATCAAAAAATCTCTCTCTTAAAAAAATGTGACGCTCTCCTTTTCCCTGTGCGCTGGGAAGAGCCTTTTGGTTTAGCGATTATTGAGGCTATGGCCTTAGGTCTACCTGTTATAGGGAGCTGTTATGGGAGTTTGCCAGAAATCATAACCCCAGAAGCAGGTTTTTTATGCAAAGATTTTACAGAATTTTTTCAAGTAGTTAAAGAAAAGCCCTATTCCTTCCAATCTTCAGTTATT
>JAGOVR010000072.1 GCA_018060635.1 Bacteriovoracaceae bacterium | reverse complement strand
GAGTTATGGAAAATGTGGCATAAAGATCGTCGTCTATTATGTTGTAATAAAATTGAAAGTAATACACGACTTTTTGTGTGTGCTCCTTTAAGTGAACTTAAAGTCTTTGCCGCTTATGGTACTCCGCTAGAAAGTGACCACCTGTGTGATCCTCAAACTAATCCTAATTTGAAATCTAAAATATTAGACGATTCGTTGCTGACACGACATTTTGCTTATATTTTTAAAGATGGAGACACTTGTTACGTTTCTAATGATGAAGATAACTATATGGGAATTCCTCTTGCCTCTCTTGCTTCTACCAAAGGTTTTGATTTTAAAATAGAAACTATTCTAACATCAAGGGTTAAATACTATGGTTATGATGAAAAAGAGGAAAAATCTAAAGATGAAAGAAAAGCTGAACGTGCCGCTAATAAAGAAAAATCTAAAGAGCAAAGAAAAGATGAAAGAGATTTAAAAAAAGAAGAGAAAAAACAAAAAAATGACTTCAAAACTTTGAGCGATGAAGAATTTAAAAAAGAAATTGAAGGACCGATGATGGCTGTTTATTCAGCTCTTTTGGAAGAAAGAGGATATCTAAATGAGCTTTCTCATAAGGGAAAAAATTCTTTTTCTAGTAATTATATTAAAGCTATTGCTGATTTAAAAAATAAAATTGAAAGTAAATCTTCTGGTAAAAAAGTTTTTTTCCTTCTTGAAAATGATTCCTATCAATATATAGCTGACCCAGAAAAAGTAAAAGATTTACCTCTTGCAAAGGTTCCTCCTAAAAACTTTGAGGGGAAATATATCTCTGCCTCTCTAAGTGCAGGTTCCTTTTATGTTGCTTATGGTGAAAAAAACGGGGAACTTGCAAAAATTCCAGTATTCCAAACAGCTTTAGATCTTAAAAAAATGAATAAGAAAGGGGAAATCAGTAACATTGGTGATTCTCATATTAACAAAGATACTAGAGCTAACCTCAATATAGGAACTCCATTTGATATTCATATGGAAAGTATTTTACAAGATATTAGTGAAGTTCCTGCTGGGGATAATTTACAATATGAAGTTAACTTTCCTTACCTTACATATTCCAGCACAATTACCAGTCCTTTTAAAAATTATAGTAGAGTCTCTCTTTTTGACGAAAAAAATATTCAAAAAGTTACTATCAATAGAAAAACTTCTGTGATTGAGACATCTGATTATGTTTTAAAGAAAATATTAGAAGCTTTACAAGAATTAGATAAAAAGACTGCTAAATAAAAAAAAGCCCCTTGATCAAGGGGCTTTTTTATTTTACAAAAAATTCTAAAAATTACGGTTTAATTAAGAATGCAATAACGAAAGCATAAATAACTAGTGACTCAATAAGAGCAAGAGCAATAATCATTGGTGTAAAAAGTTTATCAGCGGCACCAGGATTACGAGCAATTCCTTCAAGAGCAACTGAAGCGGCTTTACCTTGAGCATAAGCTCCCCCTAAAACAGCAACTGCAATAGTAAAAGCGGCGGCAAAAGCTAAATAGTGAGAGTTACTGCTAGAAGCTGTGTGAGCCACTTCGGCTACAGCTACTGCGCCTTCTTGAGCGAAAGCAGAAAGTGAACCGAAAATACCTAAAACTGAAAGTACTAATTTTTTCATAAAAACCCCTTTATTGTTAATGAGCGTGAGCATCATCATGATCGTGATGAGCCGTAGCTAGACTGATATAAACCATAGTAAGAAGACAAAAAACAAAAGCCTGAATAAAACACACAAAAAGTCCCAAAAGAATGAATGGGATAGGAACAATATAGGGAATCATGTCAGAGAAAATAGAAAGTACTAAGTGATCTCCGAACATATTACCACGAAGTCTTAAAGCTAAGGACATGGGACGCACAATGTGCGAGATAAGTTCAATAGGAAAAATAAGAATAGCGAGATACCACACTGGGCCCATGAAATGTTTAATGTGTCCCACCACTCCCTGCTCACGAATACCTTGGTAATTGTAATAAAGAAAAACAAAAAGTCCCAATCCTAAGGTTGTATTAATATTATCTGTAGGAGGAAGAAATCCAGGAATAAGACCAATAAGATTACTCAAAAAAATAAATATAAAAAGAAATCCAATGACCGCAAAATATTTTTTAGCTTCTTTTTCACCCATCGTAGATTTACATAATCCATAAATAAATTCACCAAAGGCTTCCACAATATTACGAAAAGAAACACCTTTATCTGGAATTAAACCTTGTTGAGGAATTTTTGCAACAGAAGAGCGATAAAAAAATCCACCTAATAAAATAAGTCCTGCCACCATAATAAAAGTAAGGACGTGATTACCTAAACCTAGAGAATGAGTTAAAGACCCTAAAAAAGTATATCCTCCTGAAGCAAGAGCTAAACTAGGAAGAGAAACTAAAAGAATAAATTTTGCAAAAAATTTCACTCAAACCTCTTTGACGCTAGACCTATTTTTAAGGCTTAAAATTAAAGTCACTATCTGTATTAAATAAAAAATAATGCCAATAATTACACCATCTTGAATAAAATGTACACCCCCATAGAACACCAATAATAAGAGCAGAGATTTAAACATTACGATAAAGCCAATTTTAAAACCGTGACTCTTATGACTTACAGAAGACTCCTCAAAAAACTTAGAAAAAATTTTAAAAAGAAAGAAGTGGTTTAAAATACTAGCTATAAAAACTAAAGCAATAAACAGAGAGTAATGAGGCCAAAAACAAAGCCCCAAAACAAAGGAAATAGTTGTTATAAAAATATAACGAGAAAGATTAATTCTATCTTTTATTTTTAAAGCCATAATAAATAAGTAAATAAATTGTATTTAAACCAACAAGTACCATAAGTAAAAGAGAAACCCAAGGCTTTATAAAGCTTTTTGTCGTTAAATAATAAACCAACCAAAAAATACCCAAAAGACTCGAAGGAAGACCTACACAAAGGGCCAATATTATTTTTAAATTTTTCATCTATTTTGCGCAACTCTTCTGGAATAAATAGACTTAAGTCGATCTTTGATAATTTTGGGATCAGGATATTTTGTTAAAATAGAATAATATAAAGCGTAGGCTTCTTTTAGTTTTTCTAATGTTTCATAACTATTGGCCATAAGAAAAATAGCTTCAACTCCGTTTTGAATTTTTTCTTGCTTTAAATATAACTCCCAACTTTTAATTGCTGGCTCCCACTTTTTTTGTAAAAAATATATTTTTCCTTTATAAAAAAGAACCTCTTGTTTATATTCATTTTTTGATTCTAGAGAAATTTCATCCAATAGCGAAAGAGCTGTATCCACTTTAAGTAAATTAAAAAGAGACATGGCCCATTGCCATTTATAAAAATTTCTTTTGGTAAGATTAGGTCTAACTTTAACTAATGCTGAATAATAATCTTTAGCTTTTTGATAATCGCTAAGGTAATAAAAATAAATTTCTGCTAATTTTTCTTGAGCTTTTATTTGCCATGCTGGCTCTCTGGTTTCATCTAATATTTTTTGATAGAAGGCAGTAGCTTCTTGACATTTATATAAGTGAAAACAAAGAAGCTCTCCCGTCTGATAATATATTTTAATTCTAATACTTAAAGGTGGCTCTTCTTGCAGAATACTACGATAAACCTCTACTGCACTTTTATAGTCCTGATCTATAATGTAGCGCTGAGCTTCTAAAACATTTTTCTGAAGCCTTGGTGAAAAATCACAAGAGAATAAAAAAAGAAGAAAAAGAAGGCAATTAAGTTTCTTTGTCTTCAATTTTTTCTTCAAGTTTGTCTTCTAGGATTTTTTCCACGGCTACAACTTTTTCTCCTTCTTTAAGAGAAATCAGCCTTACTCCTTGTGTGTTTCTACCTTGCAGAGAAATTTGAGAAATTTTAATACGAATAGCCTGACCTGTGTTTGTCATCACAACTAGATCATCTTTATCTGTCACAGGTTTAATCTGCACAATACTTCCTGTTTTTTCTGTAATCTTCATGGCAAAAATTCCCTTACCTCCACGAGATTGAGTTCTAAATTCTTCCGCTTCACTACGTTTTCCATAACCATTTTCTGAAACTGAAAGAATTTCTACTCCTGCCGATATAATTTCCATCCCAATGACTTTTTCACTTTCTTCTAATGTAATACCCTTAACTCCCTGTGAAACTCTGCCTTGAGGCCTACAATCTTCTTCTGAAAAACGCACACTCTTACCTGAAGAAGCACAAATCAGAATTTCTTTTTTACCATCTGAAACACGAGCGCTTACAATGGAATCACCTTCTAATAATTTCATCCCACGAATTCCCGTTTGACGAACATTTTTATATTCTGAAAGTTCTGTGCGCTTGATAAGACCTTGTTCTGTCGCAATAAGCAGGTAATGACCATCAAACTCTTTAGGTGTGGGAATGACTCCCTGAATTTTTTCACCTGCAGGAAGAGAAATAATATTAACGATATTTCGACCCTTAGCCGTACGAGTTCCTTCAGGAATTTCATAAACTTTTATATTAAAGACACTGCCTTTATTACTAAAAAATAAAAGAGTTGAATGAGTATTGGCTGTAAAAAATTCCGTGATAAAATCATCATCCTCTTCACTCGCAGAGCCTTTAACTCCCTTACCTCCACGCCCTTGTGACTGATAAGTATCTAGCGTCATACGCTTGATATAGCCTTGTTGTGTGATAGTAACAATAACCTCTTCTTCCTTAATGAGGTCTTCCATATGAAGTTCATTCATATCGGCTACAATTTGAGTTCTTCTTGCGTCGCCATAGTTTTCTAAAATTTCTGTAAATTCACCATGAATAATTTGATCTACTAATTCCTGTGAAGTTAAAATTTCCTTAAGGCGCACAATTTCTGCCATAATTTCTGCGTATTCTTTAATAATTTTATCTCGCTCAAGACCTGTAATTCGTTGTAAACGCATATCTAAAATAGACTGTGCTTGAATTTCACTTAAGCTGTATTTTTCAATCAATTTAGATTTTGCTTCTTGTGGGCCTCCTGCTTTTTTAATAAGCTCTACCACTTCATCAATATTTTCTACGGCGATTTTTAGCCCTTCTAAAATATGTGCTTTTTCTTGAGCTTTCTTAAGTTCAAAAGCTGTTCTTCTCACTACCACTTCCCGACGATGCTCAATGAACGCTTGTAAGAGTTGCTTAAGGTTCATAACCTTAGGTTGACCTTGATGGATGCAAAGAAAAATAATCCCAAAAGAATCTTGAAGTTGAGTGTGTTTATAAAGTTGATTTAAAATAACAGAACCCATTTCTCCACGTTTAATATCAACTACTACTCGAATACCTAAACGATTAGATTCATCTTTAATGTCAGAGATACCTGTAATTTGTTTTTCATGAACAAGCTCTGCAATTCTTTCTATTAATTTTGCTTTATTCACTTGATAAGGAAGTTCCGTAATAATAATTCTCTCTCTTCCTCCTTTCTCCAAAACTTCAATCTCCGCTTTAGCTCTTATTTGAATAATACCTTTTCCTGTCAAATAAGCTGAACGTAAGCCTTGAATTCCATGAATAGTTCCATAGGTTGGAAAATCAGGACCTGGAATCATTCTCATCAATTCTTCAATAGCAGTATCTGGCTCGGTAATTAATTTAAGGAGAGCATTCATTACTTCTGTTAAATTATGCGGTGGAATATTGGTTGCCATTCCTACAGCAATTCCTGAAGAACCATTAATTAGAAGATTAGGAACTCTGGTAGGTAGAACTAGTGGCTCTTGCAAAGAATCATCGTAGTTGGGTTGCCAATCTACAGTCTCTTTATCTAAATCGGATAAAATTTCTTCGGTTAATTTCTTCATGCGGATTTCGGTATAGCGCATAGCCGCGGCTGAATCCCCATCAATAGAACCGAAATTTCCTTGGCCATCAACCAGAGGATAACGTAGAGAAAATTCCTGCGCCATACGAACAATTGTACCGTAAACTGCGGCATCCCCATGAGGATGATACTTACCAATAACATCACCCACCACTCTAGCTGATTTTAGAAAAGGACGATTATGAACATTATTTAAATCTTTTTGAGAAAAAAGGACTCGGCGATGAACTGGTTTTAAACCATCTCGAACATCTGGAAGAGCACGCCCGATAATAACAGACATGGCATAATCCAAATAACAACTTCTCATCTCTTCTTGTATAAGAAGTGGCTTTACGAGATTAGTTTGAATTTCATCCATAATTTTTTACCTTATTTTAAACGTCATTTTACACATCTAGATTTCTTACATTAAGAGCATTTTTCTCTACAAATTCTCTACGAGGCTCTACTTGATCTCCCATCAGGATAGAAAAAACCTGATCTGCTTCAATGGTATCTTCTAACTTAATTTGCAAAAGTGTTCTCTTGTCTGGATTCATGGTTGTTTCCCACAATTGCTCAGGGTTCATCTCTCCTAATCCCTTGTAGCGCTGAATGTAAGCTCCCTGCTTTGAATCACCCAAAATGAATTGAGCAAAATCAGCTAGAGTTAAAAATTCTTTGCTAGCTTGTTTCTCGTTTGTAAAAACAAATTTAGAATTAAGATAACCTCTAATTCCTTCGTAATGATTTTTAAGATCAGAAAATTCTGGAGACTCTAAAAAGAATCTATTAAATTTAAATCTCTTTGTTTTTAAAGCTGTTTTAACTTTAATTTGAATAGAATGACCTTCTTCTTCTTTAGCAATATCAAATTCGTATTGTTTTTTAGTAACTTCTTTTTCTTCTTCTAAAAGTGCGTCTAACTTTCCTAAATCCTCAACCAAACCTTCCATATGAGAAAGAGAATTTCTATTAATAATCCCTGTTTCGATTATTTTTCTCAAAAGATACGAATCATAATGACGATCATAAGAATTTAAATATTTAAAATAATTTCTGTGCTTTTTAATAAGTGCTTCTAATTCTGTATTTTCTTTTTTTTGCCCATCTACTAAAACATTAGCATCCATCAGAGCGTTACTTATCAAAAATGAATCTAATTCTTTTTCATCTTTTAAGTATTTTTCTGTTTTGCCTTTTTTATAACGATAAAGAGGAGGTTGTGCTACATACAAATGTCCTCTCTCGATTAACTCTGGAAATTGTCTATAAAATAAAGTTAAAAGAAGTGTACGAATGTGCGAACCATCGACGTCCGCATCGGTCATAATAATAACTTTATGGTAACGAAGTTTCCCCATGTCTTGGCTTTCTTTACCAATACTAGTTCCTAACCCTTGCACTAACATTTTAATTTCTTCGTTAGCTAACATTTTTTCATAACGAGCTTTTTCTACGTTAAGAATTTTCCCTTTTAAAGGCAACACGGCTTGAGTTTTACGATCTCGTCCTTGTTTAGCTGATCCACCCGCCGAGTCCCCTTCCACTAAGTATAGTTCACAAAGAGCAGGATCTTTTTCTTGGCAGTCAGCCATTTTACCTGGAAGCCCTGAAAATTCTAACACTGATTTTCTGCGTGTAAGCTCACGAGCTCTGCGAGCCGCTTCCCGAGCCGCCGCCGCATCGGCTGTTTTTTTAAGAACAATTTTAGCTGTTGTAGGGTTTTCTTCAAAATATTTTTTAAGATTTTCTCCCACTAAAGAATTCACAATACCTTCTACTTCTGAATTTCCTAGTTTTGATTTAGTCTGTCCTTCAAATTGGGGATTTTGTAACTTAACAGAAATGATAGCGGTAAGACCTTCTCGCATATCATCACCTGTTAATTGAATTTTAAGATTTTTCATCACATCACTATTTTTTACAT
>JAGOVR010000003.1 GCA_018060635.1 Bacteriovoracaceae bacterium | reverse complement strand
GCACTCTAGCCTTACTTTTTAGTCTGATTATTGCTCCTCACTTTTGGTTTTTTTTAATCATTGTCTTTTTACTACAAAAATCTAAATTAGCTTGGTCTAAAGATTTAAATGCTCTTTCTATTTTTATTTTTTCTTTTTTAATTACTCTTCTTGAATGGTTTATCCCTAGTCAATTTCCTGGACATCTTGGACATACATGGCTCATTCTACGCCCTTATCTAGGACTGGTTGTATGGGGAGGAGTTCCTGCTTTTTCTTTTTTTAGCTATTGGCTGTGCTTTTGGATCGTCGCAAAATTACAAAAAAAGAAAGTGGATTACCTTCCTGTTGTGGGTTTTACTTTATTTCTCTTTCTAAATCTCGCTATACCTTTACAAAAAGAGCCCTTGAATGGACGTCTACTTAATATTCGTATGATTCAAGGGAATGTCGGAAATTATTTTAAAGTAAACTTAGAACAACAAGGAGGTTCTGCTTTAAAAGAAATTTTAAGTGACTTTGAAAGAATTACCTTAAAAAATAAAGAGAACAAACCACAGCTTATTATTTATCCTGAAACAGTCTTTCCTGACGAACTTTCCAGTGAGAAGTTAAAGAATAATACCATGCCTGTGCCTTTCTTTTTTCAAAAAATAACTGATGAAACTCAGGCTGATATTTTTTTTGGCGGTTACGACCAAGTTCCTTATTCTCCCTTACAGCATTTTGAAGATTTTTATAATGCAGGTTTTTTCTTAAAGGCAGGTCAATTGCAAAATGTTTATCATAAAAGAATTCTGATTCCTTTTGGAGAAACGCTACCTTTAGGGCCACTTAATAAATATTTGGCCCCATATGTTTCTAATATTTCTTATTTCGCTCAAGGAAATGTTTTTCCCCTTTTTGAAACATCTGGCCATTTTTCTTTTATTTCCATTATTTGTTATGAAGCTCTTTTCTCTTCTTTTGTGAGAGATTATCTACAAAGTGTTGCAAGTCCTCCTGATTTCATCATTAATTTAACCAATGATTCTTGGTACGGAGATACTGCTGAACCAAGACAACATCTTTTTTTAGCCAAGTGGAGGGCCTTAGAATTTGCTAAACCACTTCTACGTTCTACTAACACAGGTATTAGCTCTGTTATTTATCCTGATGGTAGTGAAAGCACCCAATTGGCCTTAAATACTCAAGGTGCCTTAGATGTAACTTTAAAGCTTTCTACTGCCCATACAACTTTTTTTCAACGCTTTGGGATTGGAGCACTTGTTCTACTTTGGCTTATTTTACTTTTTTTAATTTTTATTAAGAATCAAGTTAAAAAAAGTGAGAAGCCTTGATACAATACCTTATGAAATTTTTTGCTCTCTTTTTTACTTTCTTGGCTTTATTCTTTTTTTCAGGTTGCACTTCCTACGATAAATTTCGTTATTTTACTGAAGATTTTGAAATGCCTACAAAAATATTCAAGGCTGACTTTAACCAAACATGGCAAGCTGTTTTAGATATTATGAAACGCTACGATGTAGCTCAACAAAACCAACAAGCAGGAGTTATCAAAACACACTGGATTGATAACACGATGGAAACTAACTTTCAAAATTCTTTCAGTAAAAATAATAACGTAAAAGAAGCAAAATTTAAGCTTATTATAAATGTAGTTAAAGGTTACCGTTATGCTAAAGAAGTTTCTAAAGTGACTATTTATCGCAGACAACTTATTGAACAAGATACGTTACAAGGTTGGAAAGAAATTCAAAGTGATACTACATTAGAAAAAACTCTGCTTTACCGCATTGAAAGGCTTTTGATGATCGATGACAAACTGAGAGTGATAGATAAAGCACGAGAAAAAGAACAGCTAGAGAAATTCTAAGAAAAATTCTAAGAAAAGTTCTAAGTTATCTGCTTCCAATAACGTCGTTTACTCTGCACAGAACCACTCGGTGAAGGCTTCCCTGTTATTTTACCTAGTGAAAAATCAAGGGCTAAAAATAAGTCTGAGTATTTGTCACTTTTAATCATTTTTAACATATAAGGTTTTGCTGTTTGATAGTTAAGCTCCCCTAGTGCACGAATAACGGAAGATAAAATACTGGCACGTTCTCTTCCTCCTTTATTTTGCTTATCACCTTGGTAATTCTCTTCATGATAAAGCATATTCCATATCTGAGGTGAAAGTTCTGCCATACGCAAATGACGTACATTTTCTAATGCCTGAACTCTTACCAGCATAGAACTATCTCTTAAGGCTTTTTCATAAACCATGCTGTTTTTTTCTTTTAAAATAAGCAGTGACTTTAAAGCGGCTAAACGCATGGCCCATTCAGGATGAGTTGAAAATTTAGTAATAAAGGGAGTCGCTTTATCTTGCATAATACGAGTAAGTAAAAAAGTTGAAATCCAGCGAGCTTTAATAGAGAAATGCTGATCTTTCATGACTTGAACTAAAAGAGGAACAGCTTTATTTTCAGCTTGCAAAACATCTTTTTTGAAACTTTCTAAGTCACTATCTTTAATCCCTTTTTCATATTTTTTAAGCGAGTTGGGCGCTGGAGCATCAATATCTACCCATTTACGAATGCCTGCCCTTGCTGTGAAAGAGAAAATTTGAACAATCGTCATCAGAAAAAATAAATGCTTCATCCTGTCTTCCTTGAAAGGATTTATAATGTCCTTATTATGAGCTAAAAAACTTAAATGATCAATGCTCTTAAAATTTCTCTAGAAGTTCTTGCAGAATTTTTTTGTGTAAAGGAGCATAGGCAACCACAATTCCTTGGTCAAAGATTTTAAATTTTTTCCCTTGGAAATTAGTCACCTTCGCATGAGCTTCTTGTGAAATAAGAGCGGCGGCGGCCATATCCCAAGGGGCTAAATTTTTTTGCCAAAATCCATCAAATTGACCTAAAGCTGTATAACAAATATCCAAAGCGGCTCCTCCAAAACGCCGAAGTCCTCTGGTTTTTTTCTGCATTTTTTTAAAAAAATAAAATTGCTCTTCCAAATCAGGTGTCGAAGTAAAGCCACTACAAAAAAGACAATCCTTTAAGTTTTTTTGATTACTTTTTATCTTAATCTTTAAAAGTTTTTTGCCTTTTTTACCATAAAAAGCTCCTCCCCCTAATGTTCCTAAGAAAACTTCTGCGGTAGATGGTCTATAAACAACTCCTAAAATAGGACTCCCTTTATAGGCAAGCCCAATACTAACCGAATAATAATTAAGTCCGTTAAGATAATTGGAAGTTCCATCTAAAGGATCAATGACCCAAAGAAAGTCACTCTTGGCAAAGGTCTGTTCTTGTTTTTTTCTCTCTATTTTAGACAAGGAAAAATAGGTTTCTTCCGCTAGAATAGGAATTGAGGGAAACTGTTTTTTCAAAATTTTCACAATATTTTCTTCAGCTTCTGTATCTGCCTTTGATGCGACTCCTTCATTTTGTTTATCAATAAGAACTAATTTTTTTATTTTTTTTTCGTAGTTTAATAAAATAGTACCAGCACTATATGCGGCTTTTAAAGCCACATCTAAACAACCTTGTAACTCTTTAGGTGAAATCGCCATTTTCATATATTTTCCTCATCAGTCATATCTGTTTCTATTTGTTTTTCTTGATCCTCTGATTCTTCTGATTTCTCCAATGGAATTTGATAGCTCTCTTCTAACCAGTGCCCCAAATCTACCATTTTACAGCGTTCACTACAAAAAGGACGGTACTTTGAACTTTTATATTCAAATTGTTTTTTACAGTAAGGACATTTTACTTTTAAAACAGTGGTCACAACAATCCTTTGACATACTGGTTTATATAATTTGTATAAGAAGTAGAAATTTCCTTCAAAAAAGAGGAGTCTATTTTCTTTTTATACTCTTTTTTACCTGAAATAATTCCACTCACAGAGCGGATTCCTTTTAATGAGCCTGTCAAAAAAACCCCTTGCGAATCTAGAACATCCTCTAAATTTAAATCACACTCTTGTACCTTCAATCCTTCTCTTTGCATGGCCCTGATAAAGTGCTTGCGAGTAACTCCATCTAAAACACAGGAATTTAATTTTGGAGTAAGGATTGCATTATTTTGAACTAAGAAAATACTACTGACAACAGAATCTGCTAAGGTCTTTTTATCTGTAAAAAATAAAACTTCATCGCAACCTTCTTCTTTTGCTTTTCTGAGTTCTAGTCCCCATTCCACATAATTTCCACACTTCACATAAGCTGGCCATTCATTATTAATTCTTTTAGTAAGAGAGCTATGCCATAAAACATATTGTTCTTTTGGCTTCTCTTCTTGATAGGGAAAAAGAGAGATAAGTGAATGGAGCAAAGAACTTTGAAAGATAATTTCTCTTCCTTCATTGTCTAAAAAAAAAGAAAGGCGCAAAGAAAAATCTCTTTTTGTTTTATTCTGACTTAATAAAAAAAAGATTCCTTCTTTTAATTCCTGAACTTTTTTTTCAATATGATCCAACTCTAGATGAGGGTAAAGAAAGAGAGCCCCTTTCTGTAGTCGCTGTAAATGATCCTCTAAAAAAAGAGGGCTATTTTGAACTGTTTTTAGAGTACTATAAACGGATTCTCCGTAAAGAAATCCCCTAGAAAGAGGAGACAAAAGAGTGCATTCTAAATACCACTTTCCATCTAAAAAGTGCTTAAATTTCTCTATTTCAGTCATTTAACCTATAACTCTCTAAAAATAACAATTTTTTCTTAGGCTAACATTGAACTGAAGGCCCTGTCATGGTAACTATGCATGGGGTCAAAAACCTTATTAAAGAGAACTATTTATGCTAGAAAAAAAACCTTTTTTAATCATAGGATTTGGAAACCAAGCTAAGGCTTGGGCCTTAAATCTTAAAGATTCAAAACAGGAAGTTGTTATCGCTTTAAGAAAAGAGAGCCCTTCTCATGAGAAGGCCCAAATTTTAGGATTTAAAACTGTTACATTGCAAAGTTCTGACTTAGGTCATTTTAAATTTATTATTTTACTTACTCCTGACAGAACTCATAAAGAAATTCTAAGTCAAAATAAATCGTACTTTTGTCCTGAAGGAACTCTCGTTTTTGCCCATGGATATTCTTATGTTTTTGAACATAGCAAAGAAATTCTGCCTGAATGGGAGCACGCCCTCCTTTGCGTAAAAACTACGGGAGAAAACTTAAGAGATCTCTATCTGCATAAAAAAAAGATTTTAGGTTTTATGGCCTTGGAAGAAAATGCTTCTACTCAAACCAAGTTTTCTATAGAAGATCTTGGTCAAAAACTAGGAATCACTCTTCCTCTCATTAACGTTTCTTTTTTGGAAGAAACAACTGCTAATCTTTTTGCAGAACAAGCACTGCATTGCTCTCTTCTGCCTCATACAGCTCTTTATTGTTATAATTTTTTACGGCAGAAAGGAATTTCACCTGAACTTTCTTATCTTGAAACTTGGTCTAATATTAAACTTATCGCTGACCTTATGATGTCTTCTGGCCCTAGTGGTTTTTTTAATCTTATCAGTGACAACGCTTTTTTAGGCTCTCTCAAAGGCAGTGAACAAATTTTAGATGATCACTTTAAAAAAAATATTGAAAATCTTTATCAGAATATCGTTTCAGGAAAATTTTATGAAGAAGCTCATCATATGAACACCACAGAGTTACGCCAAAGTATAAGCCAACAGTGGAATAAAAGTGAATTGAACTTGATTCATCAAAAACTAAAAGGTGACGCTTTATGAAAATGAATACCCGTCAGATTCGTGCTCACAAAAATACGTCTCATTTTTTACATATGCTTACCTGCTATGATTTTCAAACAGCTCAAATGTTAAATGAAACTGAAATTCCTCTTCTTTTGGTAGGTGATAGTGTTGGTAATGTCGTTTTAGGTTACGATCACACCATAAGTGTCACCTTAGAAGAAATGATTATCTTTTCTCGTGCGGTGAAACGAGGTGCTCCTCATAAGTTTATCGTGGCAGATCTTCCTTTTGGAACTTACAGTTATTTTGAACAAGGAATAGAAAATGCGACAAAACTTTTCCAACAAAGTGGTGTGGAAGCTTTAAAACTAGAAGGAGCCGAATCACATCAGCTAGATTTAATTAAAAGACTGACACAAATAGGTATTCCTGTGATGGGACATCTAGGGCTTACTCCTCAATCAGTCCATGAACAAGGTGGTTACTACACTCATGGCAAAACAGCATCCGAAGCACAAAAGCTTTTAAAACAAGCTCAAGAACTGGAGTCCGCAGGCGTTTTTGCTGTAGTGTTAGAATGCGTACAAAATGAAACCTCTCAAGTTATCACTCAAAACTTAAATATACCCACTATTGGCATTGGCTCTGGCAATGGGGTGGATGGACAGGTTTTAGTCCTGAATGATTTATTAGGAAATGGTAAAAATCCTCCTCCTGCTTTTTGTAAACCCATGGCCAATTTTTTTGAACTTAAAAAAAACATCATAACCGATTATTTACGACAATATCGTGAGAGACTTAATAATCGTAATTTAAATAATTAAATATTTATGGACTTAAAACTCATCACCATTGATAACGGTAATAGCTTTCCTCACATTGGAGTCTTTCATTCCATGGATTTTGAGAAGCAAGGACCGATTCTTTTTAATTTTGATAATTTTTTACGTTCTGAATACTACCGTAACATTTCTAGCTATGATGTGGTTCTTTCTGATGTAGGAAGACCTCACTCTCTGATTGCTGAACTTTCTTACAAATTAATTCCTATTAAGAACTATTGGAAACAAGGAAAATTTTTTGATATGCCTGTGAATTATCAAAAAACTCTGGGTGAAGATCGTCTTTATCAAGCTTTTTATATTTTTAAAAAACGCATAGGAACAAAAAAAAGAATCGCTTTGATTGATTCAGGAACTTTTATCACTATTGATATTATTGATGAACAAGGACTGCAAGGGGGACTTATTATTCCTGGGGCCAAAACTTTTTTAAGAAGTTATGCTCAAGCGGCTAAACTCCCTTCTTTACAAGAAACGACTACTTTTTTACAAAAATTATCTTCCCCTGATTTTAGTATTCCTCACTCTACCGAAGATGCTATTATTCAAGGTTGCTCTCTTACTTTTTTAGCTTTTTATAAAAGTTTTTTTGAAAACTATGGCCCCTTTGATGAAATCATCTTAACAGGGGGACAAAGTAACTTACAAAAACAGCTTTTAGATAAATCTCAAATTAATTTTAATGATGAGCCTTGGCTTATTCATCAATCACTTTGTTTCATTTATCTTTATCAACAAGGGAAGTTAATGTGAAAATTATTTTAGGAGTCACTGGTTCTATTGCGGCTTACAAAACAATGGATCTGTGTCGCTTATGGATTCAGGCAGGACATGAAGTAAAAGTTGTTTTAACTCAAGGGGCCTTACAGTTTGCACGCCCAGAAGTTTTTACTTACTTAGGTGTTCAAGATGTTTTTTTACCACAAGATGATTTTATCCCACAAAAAAACTCTCACCTAGACTCTAGTCATGTTTTACATATCGCCCTACAGAAATGGTGTGATCGTATTATTATTGCTCCTTGTTCTGCTAATACTTTATCTTATCTTGCTCATGGCAATGCTCATGATCTTTTGACTTCTCTTTTTTTGTGTAACTTAGATAAAAAAGTAGTGATTTATCCCGCTATGAATACAGGAATGCTTTCACATCCCTTCACTCAAGAAAACTGGAAACGCCTCGATACCTTGCCTCATGTTGTCTTATGCCAGCCTGAATCTGGAACACTCGCTTGTGGAGATACAGGATTAGGACGTCTCCCTGATATTGTAGGGATCGCACAGACGGCTCTCATTGCTACCAAACTTAAATTAAACTCCAAAAAAATTCTTATTACCACAGGCTCTACCATAGCTCCTTTAGATCCTGTACGTTTTTTAACGAATCCTTCCACAGGAACAACAGGTCTTTATTTGGCCCTCCACTACCTATCTCTAGGACATGAAGTGACGGTAGTGGCAGGATATAATGCCACATTAAGTTTAGATTTTTTAAAACAACTACCTCAATATCATCTGATTCGAGTTTCAACTACTGCAGAAATGTTAAAAGCCGTACAAGAATATTTTCCGTTATGTGATATGTACCTCTCTTCTGCGGCTGTTTCTGACATGGAATTTACTTATCATAAAGAAAAAATTAAAAAGAACAATTTAGTCAGCTCTTTAGATTTTAATCTGGCCCCTGATATTTTAAAAGAAATGCTCTCCCAAAAAAAACCTCATCAAAAAATTGTGGGATTTGCCGCCGAAACTAATCTTGATTCCAATCAAATCATGGAGCTTAATCAAAAATGGGAAAATAAAAATGTGGATTTATTAGTGGGAAATAATGTATCAGGTCATTGGGAGAACAACTCTCTCTTAGGCTTTGGAGATACTCTTAAAAAATATACCTACTATTTTATGACATCCAAAAATGTATATGAAACGCAAGAATTGAATAAGTATCAACTAGGCTCTATGATAGACTCCTACCTTAAAATATAATTATGTTAAAAACTTTTACAACAACCACAGAATTATTAAAAACTTTGGCCCAACTTAATACTAGTTACGGTCTTGTTCCGACTATGGGTAATTTACATCAAGGCCATTTATCTTTAATTCAAAATTGCTTAAATAACGCAGATACTTGTGTTGTTTCTATTTTCGTCAATCCAAAACAATTTGCGCCTCATGAAGATTTTAATGAATACCCTAGAACACTCCTACAAGATCAAAAACTAATTGAAGGCTTACTTAAAAAAAATCCTCAAAAAAATATTTTTATTTTTGCTCCTCAAGATTCACAAGAAATTTTTCCTTTGAATCATGTGGATTTTAAAATGGATCTAGGAATTGAAGAAAAAATCCTTTGTGGTAAGTCTAGACCTACTCACTTTGCTGGTGTTATTGCTGTCGTTCATCGTCTTTTTGAAATAATTAAGCCAACGTCTGCTTATTTTGGGCAAAAAGATTTTCAACAACTTTTTTTCATAAAAAAAATGATTGCAGAAATGAAATTGCCCCTCACCCTTCATCCTTGCCCTATTATACGAGATAAAGATGGTCTAGCTTTATCTAGTCGCAATCAATATTTAAGTGATGAAGAGCGCAGAGAGGCACTCCATCTCCCTAAGACTCTGCATGATTTAAGTAAGGCCCATAAAAAGTTAGAGCAAACTGAAATATTTATACACAGAATTAAAGAACAAAATAAAGCATGGGATTACTTAGAAATTTTAAATAGTGAGACATTAAAAAAACCAACTCACGAAAATGAACCCTTAATATTACTGGGGGCCTACTTTGTAGGAAAACGCCCGACACGCCTCATTGATAATGTTATCGTGAGTAAAATGGGAAAAAAATGAATTTTGATGACTTTAAAATATCCAATACTGATTTAGCTATGACGGTTTCAATAGTTTGTGAAGATTTTTTAGGACATAAAACATCTGTAGAAACAAATGCTTCTTTGGAAGAGCTAAATGAGCTTTTGCGCACATTAGGGATTGGTGTCGTTGGAACGTCTGTTCAAAATAGAAAGCATATTGATGCCGCCAGCATTATTGGCTCAGGGAAAATGAAAGAAATTGCGGAAGAAGCCAAAGCCTTAGGCGCAAAAACACTAGTCATGGACTTTGAACTCAGTGCTAGTCAAATGCGTAATATAAAAGACGCCACAGGCATGACTGTTATTGATCGTAATACTATCATTTTAGAAATTTTTGCTAAACACGCCCATACCAAGGAAGCTAAAGTACAAATTGAAATTTCAAGACTTCAGTATCTACTCCCGCGCCTTTCTTCTCTCTGGACTCACTTTCATAGGCAAAAAGGGGGTCAAGGAGTCATGGGAGGAGAAGGAGAACAACAAATTGAGCTAGATCGTCGTATGATTAGAGATCGTATTCAGTTTTATAAAAAACAATTAGAACAAGTAGTCATCTCTCGCCAAGAACAAAAAAAACGGCGACAAGGAAAAACAGTAGTTGCCGCATTAGTGGGTTATACCAACGTAGGAAAATCATCACTCATGAACCGTATGTGTATGGAAAATGTATTAGAGGAAAATAAGCTTTTTGCTACTTTAGACGCTACTTATAGAACCTTAAATCCTGATACCAAGCCTCCTCTTATTCTCATTGATACGGTAGGATTTATTTCCAATTTGCCGACCTCTCTTATTACTGGATTTAAAACGACTTTAGAGTCCGCTATGGAAGCAGACCTTCTCCTTATCGTAAGTGATATTTCTGACCCCAATAATCAGGCGCATTTAAATGTCACCTTAGAAACTCTCAAAGAATTAGGACTAGATGAAAAAGAGAAATTTTTTATTTTTAATAAAAAAGATTTGATACAAAATGACTTACTGGCCAAAATTACCTTAAAAAAATATCCTAATAGTTTTCTGGTTAGCTCTCACGATAAAGAGGATATGAT
Source organism: Bacteriovoracaceae bacterium (assembly GCA_018060635.1). GTDB lineage: Bacteria > Bdellovibrionota > Bacteriovoracia > Bacteriovoracales > Bacteriovoracaceae > JAGOVR01. Next base: position 20,934 of record JAGOVR010000003.1, on the reverse strand, counting down.
TAATCTTAAAAAAACAATTCTCAATTATTTTTTAAATTTCCAGCCTTGTTATGACTTGTTTGTCCCTTACGAACAAGGGGATGCTCATTCTAAGGTTATGGGACAAACTAATATTATTAAAAACGTAGATCATGATATGGGCATCTTTTATCGCATCCGCATCCCTGAGAATATTTTTAATACCTTAGGTTTACAAAAATATATTTTAGGACCGCAAGATCCTAGGACTCAATTTTTAGATTAAAGGACAACTATGTTTATTACTGTAAAAATCACAAAAGTCACTCCTCATCCTAACGCTCATAAATTAAAAATCTGTGAAGTTTTTAATGGAACAGAAAATTACCAAATTGTCTGTGGGGCCAGTAATGTGCGAGAAGGGATGCTCACTATTTTAGCTCCCGTAGGAAGCACGCTACCTTCTGGAACCAACATTGGGAAAGCCACTTTACGAGGTGTGGAATCGGAAGGCATGCTATGCTCTCCCAAAGAATTAGGATTAAGTGATGAAACAGGACTAATTGATCTTTCTCCAACTACGTCTGTAGGAGTATCTCTAGACTCTTTAGACAAAAAAAATATCTCTTCCACTCCTTGGTATTTATATAAAAAAGTAGAAAGCTTTTGGCAGAAAAAAAATTCTAATTCTGTTGTGGTTTCTAGAGACATCACAGAAGAACCTTCTCTTTCTGAATTTGAACTTATTTCCCAAACTTTTTTTCATGAAGGGATCTATCACTATCGTCACTTCCTTTAAGCTCAGTTTCATTTAAGAAATTCAGTCATTTTTCAAAAATGAATTATTCTTAAGCTTTCCAAATAAAAAACTGCCTTCTTAGATCTATTCTCCTAGGTTTAATTATAAACTTCTTGACGGGTACACTTTTAAAGTGTACTATCAAAATGAGAATAGAAATACTGACATCAATTTGGGCTCAAAAGCAATTAAGAAAAATTCCTGATTATATTGGAATGCGTTTAAATACATGGATTAGCTCAGTAGAAGAGGAAGGATTAGAAGAAACTAGGAAAATAAAAGGTTTTCATGATGAACCTTTAAACGGCAGTAGAACAGGACAAAGGTCCATAAGGCTGAATAAATCCTATAGGGCAATTTATAAGGAAACAAAAGGACAAGGAATAATAATTATTCATATATTAGAGGTAAATAAACATGACTACTGAAAGGAATGCGAAGGAAGTTCTCCATGAAATTCTAGGCCATATTTCCTTTGGGGATTTCCTTTATTCAGAGCGCATGGCCCAAGATATGAGTCAGGTAGAATTTGCCAAATTTCTCGGGATATCAAAACAAGATCTATGCGACATAGAGAAAGGTAGAAAAAAAGTAGGATTAGATAGAGCTAAAATTTTCGCTGAAAAATTGGATTATCCTCCGGCAGTTGTTTTTAAATATGTCTTTGAAGATCAATTATATAGCTTAGGTTTTGAGTTGGATGTTCAGTTAAAATCAAAAAGAAATAATTAAACAAAGCATTATATCATAATTTTTAGAATTTTTTAATATACAATTTTATTTAATTTCAATAAGTTATGTTTTAAAATTATTGAAGTTCTTTGTTTTTAGTTTTTATGCTAAAATTCCGATGAAGATTCATACTCAGGAGATCCTTATGTTCAAAATTTCTTTACTAGCTATTTTTCTTACAACTTCAAGCGTGTACTCATATGCTGCAATTATAGAACCAGAAAAAAACGAACAACCTGAGATAGCTAGTAAGCCTGAAAAAGCTAGCAGACCTGAGAAAGCTAGCAGACCTGAGAAAGCAAGTAAGCCTGAGAAAGCAAGTAGACCTGAGAAAGCAAGTAAGCCTGAGAAAGCAAGTAAGCCTGAGAAAGCTAGTAAGCCTGAGAAAGCTAGTAAGCCTGAAAAGGAAAGTAAGAATGGTAGACGATTAATTCCTACATTTAACAATAATAATGGAAATGCACGCAACGTATAAGTGCAACGTCTATCTTTAAAAAAGCTAGATCTTATTGTTCTTCTTTCTCTCTTTTTTTTAATACCTCTAGCCATCACAAATTCGTTTAATGATCCGTATTCTGTTGTAAAAATGAACTTGCTGTATCTATGTATTCCTTATTTTTTACTTTCGCTTTCTTTAGACAAAGTTTTTTTTAAAAGAATAGTATCAAAATTAAAAATATTCTTACCTTTATTACTTTTAATCATAATAATTAATTGGAAGCGTAACAGCTTATTAAACTTTGATCAATATTTTCTAGATTTTAGTCTGTTTACAATTGGCTCACTATTTTTTATAAAAGTTTTATCAGAATTAAATCCTGAATGTCTCCTAACAAAAATTTCTATAATCTGCATTGTACCCAATATTATTGTACTTTTTTTCTTCTTCATCCACCCTAATCCTTTTTTTGGTAATGATAATATTACAGCGCAATTTATATCGGTATGCTGTCTTTTTTATTTTTATTTATGGCATCAAAAAAAAAATAAATGGAGCTATCCTCTCATTTTGATAACTCTAAACCTTACCTATCTTTATCTTCTTTCATGCCGTTCTGGTTTCTTAGCTTTATTTTGTTCCTTAACACTATATCTTCTTATCTTAAAAAAAAGAGTTGTAACTAAAATATTAATTTTGTTAATTGGTTCTTTTTTTCTATTTTTTTTATTAATGAGCATATCCTCTATAGCTAGAAAATATCCCAATATATTTTCAAAAACAAAATATGAAATCATGAATTTTAAGGATAATTCTGGAGGAATGACCGCTCGATTAGGTATTTGGAAAGCATCTATAAAACTTATTGAAAAATACCCTTTGGGGGTTGGGCACGATCTTTTTACCTATGAGATTTTACCTTATCAAATCAACACAAAAACAAAACCAAGTGAGAAAACTGTATTTGATAATCCTCATAATACATTCCTACTTATGGCCACGGAACAAGGGATTTTTTTTGCTTTAGTTATATCTTTTTTTATTTTTTATCTTTTATTTTTGTTCTTAAAGAAATTTAAAAAAGAAAACAAAGAAGATATCCTAACTGCCTGCCTTCTTTTAAGCTCTCTCATAGAATTTTTTTTCCAATTCCCAACCGACAATGCATTCTCAATTCTTATTCTTCTTTTAAGCTTTTCTTTAATTACGGTAAGAGCTATAAATTTAGAAGCCTCTCTCCTACCTAAAAAAATAATACTTATTCCTCTTATCTACCTTTTCTTTTATGTCGCCTCTTTTTATAAAAAAGTTTACGCTGATTATATTTATGCAAAATATACTGACATCTCTCTGATGAATAAAGCCTGTTCTATGTATCCTAATAATTCAGACCTCTGTATTGATACAGCTCTAGCACACATTGAAAGCAATGAATACGAAAAAGCAAATAAGATTATTAATCAACAACTAAATGCAAGTCCTCATAATTTTTTAGCCCTCAATGCTAAAGCAATTCTTAGTTTTAACTTAGGAGATATACAAACAACTTGTTCTACTCTAAAAAAATATGACTCAATTTTTGAATTTAAAAGTACTCAGCACAAATATATTAAAGAGAATTGCGCCAACTAAATAATCTTTTTAATTTCTATAACACTGATAGGTTTTATTAGTTTTTTATAGCTATGAATTCCACTCAATGTTTTTTGCATGGCTAGCTCATTGACAACAGAGCTAAAGATATAAACTTTATCTCCCCATGACTGAGAATGAGTAAAATCTTTTATAAAATGACTCCACTCCTCTCTCAATAAATCCTCATCTAAAATAAAAACATCTGGCGTAATATTTTGAATAAAAACCATAGCAAGCTCAGGATCTTCTAAAAAAGTTAGAATAGCTTTTTCTTTTAAAACTTCTTTAAAAATAAGACTTGCTGATTCATTTCTCCCAATAAATACAATTTTTTTCATATAGTCCTACTGTTTGAATTTTCCAGTATGAAAAATTCCCTGATGCCTTGTATACCCGAAGCACATTCACTTAAAAAGTGAAGTGCGAAGGGTATATTTAATTCCCATAAAAAAACCGCCTTGTATAAGGCGGTTTTTTAAAATAATAAACTTAACAGGATTAAGCAATCTCTCTTTGTTCTTGGTAAGCTTCTTCTTCTAAAAAGCTAAATTGTGGAACTACATCATGCTTGTGATGAATATGCTCTTTCTGTTTTGATTTTTTTTTGCCTATTTGTTTTTCAATCTTATCTAAAGCTAAATCTAGGGCCTTATACAAATTATCGGAGTAAGCACTCGCATGATAACGAGCATGAATGCCACTTACGTTAATGTCCGCATAATGGGCCCCTTCTTTGACGTAACAAATCCATTTAATCTGAATGCTACCCTCAAAGTATTTTTTAAGTTTTGCTGATTTTTCCTGAATGCGAGCGTCTAATGCAGGTGTATGTTTAAGATGCTTAAAGGTGATAGTCACTTTCATAATTTGAACCCCTTAATCTAAAAGTTTAAAGCGCTTTCTGAATAGTAACATTGTTCTGAATTTTTTTACCTCCTTCCTCAATGCAATCTACCTTTATAAAAAAAAGCTCACCACTCACTTTATCTAACATTATTATTTTTTCCTTTGCGCCGAAGAGAGAATCCCTAGTCCTTCTCGGTACTTAGTGACAGTTCTCCTAGCCACTTCAATATCTTGCATTTTTAAAAGCTCTACAATTTTTTGATCAGAGAAAGGTTGTTTAGGATTTTCTGCCTCTATAAGTTGTTTTATTTTAATTTTTAAGCTTTCTCCTGCAATATCTGTCCCACCATTTTTCCCTCCTATTCCTGTATTAAAAAAATATTTTAATTCAAAAATGCCCAAAGAAGTATGCATATACTTATTAGTCGTCACACGTGAGACTGTCGATTCATGCATTCCTATTTCAGCCGCAATATCTTTAAGAATCATGGGTTTTAAACGATTAGGTCCGTGATGAAAAAATTCTGGTTGATACTTCACAATAGCATGGGCCACTTTTTCAATAGTACGTTGCCTATTTTCAATAGATTTAATCAGCCATAAAGCAGAACGTAATTTATCTTGAACATACTCTTGGGCCTTCTCATCCGTTTTTTGCTTAAGCATATCTTTATATAAATTAGAAATACGAAGTCTTGGTACACCTTCATCATTGAGAAAAATCTTAAGCTCTCCTCCTACATCTCGAACATAAATATCAGGAACGACATATTGAGTTTCATCATTTCCAATTAGCCTGCCTGGTTTAGGATTAAAACTATGAATAATAATTTCTGCATCTTTAATTTTATCTACAGTGACTTGAGTCACTTTCGCCAGACCTGCATAATCTTTTTTTCGTAGAAGCTCTAAATGATTTTGAATAATATCTTCAACTAAAGGACTCCTCTCTGGCAATTCTCTGGCTTGGATGGTCAGGCAATCTTTTAAGTCTTTTGCTCCACAACCAACAGGATCGAGTCGTTGCACCATTTTCAAAAGCTCTAGAGCATCTTCTAAATCAAAAGGAGATTTTGCAATAAGTGCTTCTAAAGAACCTTCTAAGTAACCGTCTTCATCTATATTATGAATAATTTGTTGTAAAAAAATCCACTCATCTTCGCCCCAAGCTTCCATGCGCAACTGCCATTCTAAATGTTCTGCTAGTGTGGTTCCAGAAGTCACCATATTCTCATAATTAGGTCGCTCTTCTGAGTCCCCGCTCATGCTTTGATGAGAAGAAGAGGAATTAGAATTATAACCTTCTACATATTTATCCCAATCAAATTCATCTTTTCCATCTACAATTTTATTTTCACCTAATTCACTCGCTGTTGTTTCTTTATTCATGGCCTCATTCTGTTCTATCTCACTTTGTGAAACCTCTGTTTCTGATTCTTCTAACATAGGATTTTCAACCATTTCTTGGGCGATCATGTTGCTCATTTCCATATGAGTAAGAGTTAAAAGTTTAATCGCCTGCTGTAACTGCGGAGTCATCATCAGACCCTGCTGTTGTTTAAGCGACTGTCCTAACTTTATGGCCATAACGTCTCCTACATTCTAAATTCATCACCCAAATAAAATTTTCGAGCGGCTTCACTTTGTAAAATTTCTTCTGGTGTTCCACTTACCAAAAGCTCTCCGCTGTTCATAATATAAGCACGATCTACAATTTGTAGTGTCTCTCTTACGTTATGATCGGTGATCAGCACACCTATATTTCTTTTCTTAAGTTCTTTAATAATTTGTTGAATATCATGCACCGCTAAAGGATCCACTCCTGCAAAAGGTTCATCTAATAAAACAAACGCAGGCTCCAGTGCTAACGTACGAGCTATTTCTACTCGCCGCCTTTCTCCTCCTGATAATTCTCTTCCTTTTGATCTCCGAATATGATTAAGTCCAAAATCTTGTAATAAATTTTCTAAAAGCATATGTCTTTTGGCCCTAGGAAGATCACGACATTCTAAAACAGCTAAAATATTTTCTTCTACTGAAAGGTCTCTAAAAATAGAGGCCTCTTGAGGTAAATAACCAATCCCTTTAATTGATCTTTTATGAATGGGATCTAATGTCACATCTTGCTCACCAAGTATAATAGTTCCACTATCTGCACGAATAAGGCCTACCATCATGTAAAAAGCAGTAGTTTTTCCTGCTCCATTAGGTCCTAAAAGACCTACCACTTCTCCTTGAGAAAGCTGTAAAGAAAAATTGGAAACAACTACACGATTGCCATATTTTTTGGTGATTGCATTAGCTTTCAGTATAAAATTTGCCATAATTACTCTTTTACTGTGAAGGTCGAATTGGAATCATCAACTTCCATCACTTCCACATCTTGTCTTAAAATAATGCGATTACCTTTCAATGTATCACTTCCCTGAAAAACTTTAGGTGTTCCTGTTAACACAATTTTTTGATCCAAAACAAATCCTTCCAGCTTTTCAGCGTAAGCCTTGCGCTCTAATATTTGTCCTTTCTGATCTTTAAATTTTTCTTCAACTTTTACATCGTCATAAAGCACATAATACTTGAGTTTTTTATTGTAATTTTCTAAATACAATTCTGCTTTTCTGGAGTAAGCATTCATCTGTTCTTTTTGTAAATGAACATCCTGTTCTAAATGAACTTTTAATTCGTTCAAAAAAACATTAACGGTCTGTGCCCAAAAAAATATGGCAGGTTCAAAGGCCCTATTGCGCCGAATTTCCCCTTTGACATTTCCTTGATAACGACCTTGATTATGAGCAGGAGAAAAAGATAAATAATCTGATGAAATAAAAATTTTATCTTTGTGAGGAGCCGCCGTTATCATACTGGTAGTGACCTCTCCCCAAGCAGAGAACTGATCTTTTTCTGGTAAATATTTAGCCTCTTTAGAGTTTAAAATGGAAGTATCTTGTACCGCCTTCACATTATCTTTTAAATAAATTTCACCCTCTTTTTCTTGATAAATTCCTTCGTCTCCAAAGAAATGAATAACTTTTTTACTTTGAGTATAAGCTTCTCCATGAGGTTTTTTAAAAAATGTTTTTTTTTCCTGTGGTTTTAAAATCATCTCTTCCGCTATTAAATGTAAATAAGGCTCTTCTCCTCTCCGTAAGAAAACATCGGCTTGTTGCATAAAACTAGGACGATAATCTTCAATTTGAAAAACGACGGGAGCATTTTTAGAGTTTTTAATGGTCAAAGAAAAAAATAAAACGGTTAAGCAAAGTCCATAAAAAAACAAAATCCTTAAATTAAGATTAAAGCGAGGTGAGAAAGAGAAAGTTTGCTTTAGTTTGGCCAATTTATTTCCTTATGTGGTAACAATAATTATATAGCATATTTTAAAGGTTCCCTCCAATGACGGATTTACAAAAAATCATAGAATTAGGCATTAAGCTAACACCTATGATTGAGCAGTATGTCACAATAAAAAAGAAGTATCCTGATACCTTACTCCTTTTCCGTATGGGAGATTTTTATGAACTTTTTTTTGAAGATGCTGTTATCGCCTCTCAAATTTTAAACATTACACTCACTCATAGAGGAAAAATTGCAGATCATCCTATCCCTATGGCCGGAATTCCCCATCATGCGGCAGGGAATTATATTGACCGTATTACTCGTTTAGGACGAAAAGCCGTTATTTGTGATCAAATTGAAGATCCTAAAATGGCCCAAGGGCTAGTTAAGCGGGCCGTAACTCAAATTGTAAGCCCTTGCTTACCTTTTGATTTAGATAAAACCTCAGCAGGAGAGAGGCATTTTATTGCGGCAGGAACAGTTCATGCCGATAAATTTTATATTACCTTACTGGACTTCACTACGGGAGATTTTTTAGGAATAAATGTAGACTCTGAAAAAGATTTTCTAGAAACACTCAACCTTTACTCTCCTAAAGAATTTTTGTCCTCACTTGGACAATGGGAAGAATATCCCCTTATTCAGGCTTGCTTACAACAAGAACACTTTCTTACGACTTATCTTTCTCAAGAGTTTTTTTCAGCAGAACACCATACTCATGTCATTGAAAAACTCATTCCTCACTTTCGCCGAGATGCTATTATTCAAATGCATCCTTTTATTTTATCTCCCATTAGCGCTCTTAGTTACTATATTCATTCTACTCGCAATTTAGAAAAACTTTATCATATTAAACCTTTTCGTTTTACCAAAGATAAGGAACTTTTGCGTGTCTCCTATAGTTCCCTTATGGGCCTAGAGATTTTACCTCGAAATGAAAAAAATTATCATAACTCTCTTATGGGGCATATGGACTACACGAAGTCTGCTTTAGGGAGAAGAGCTTTCAAAAAGCTTTTTGAAACGCCTTCGTTAGACCAAAAGCTTATTGAAAATCGACAAAAAGTAGTAGAAATTTTATATCAATCTAAAAATATTTTAGACGAAATAAGGTTAGAGCTTTCTCATGTTTTAGATGTTGAAAGAATTCTAGCTAAACTCTCTACAGGTAAATGTGCCCCGAGTGACTCTTTAAATTTAGCTAAAACAATTTTAGCTTTTTTTTCTACTCAAAAATACTTAGAACCGATTAAGTCTAGTATCCCTAAAGATGTTTTTCCTCACTTTACAAAAGAAGAACTTCTTACCTTAAAAAAACTAGCAGAAAAAATTAAGGATACTATTAACTCTGAATTAGGAGCTAGCTTTGAAAAAGGCAATCTCATTTGTGCAGGTGTTTCTCCTGAGAGAGATCGTTTAGCTAAGCTTTCTCATCATAGTCATCAAGAACTTATTGAATTAGAAAATAAATATCGCACACTCACTCAAATTACGACTTTAAAGATTCGCTCCAATAACATTAGCGGCTACTATGTAGAAATTCCCCGTAGTCAAATGGCAAAAATCCCTTCTTCTTTTCAGCGCAAACAAACACTGGTTAACAATGAACGCTATACCACTGATGAACTGAGTAACTATGAACATGAAGTGGTTTTAGCAGGACAAAAACTACAGAAAATAGAACAAGAAATATTTGAAGATATTTTAAATGATATCAAAGGGAGTGATACGCTCCTGCAAAAAACTTCTCTCTATTTATCACTCCTTGATGTTTTTGCCTCTCTCAGTTTTGTGGCCTGGCAAGAACAGTGGGTTAAACCTCAGATTGAAAGTAAGCAGATATTTGATGTAGTAGAATCTTGGCATCCTCTTATTAAAAAACAAATTAAAGATCTCTTTGTGCCACACTCTATTACTTTGAATCAAAAGCAGAATTTTATTTTAATTACTGGCCCTAATATGGCAGGAAAAACTACCGTCATGCGCGAAGTGGCCATCATTCAATTCTTAACTCATATTGGAAGTTTTGTGCCTGCTAAATCTGCTCGTGTCAGTTTGTGTGATTATCTCTTTAGCCGCTTGGGAGCTAGTGATGACATTACTCAAGGACATTCTACCTTTATGGTAGAAATGGCCGAAACCGCAGAAATTTTACGTCATGCTACGCCTCAGTCCCTTATTATTTTAGATGAAATTGGAAGAGGCACTTCCACCTACGATGGGCTGAGTATTGCTTGGGCACTGGTAGAATATATAACAAAGAATATTAAAGCATTCACTCTGTTTGCCACTCATTATCATGAACTGATTGAAGTGGTAGACGAAATTCCTCATGCTAAAAATTTTACAGTGGAGACCATTAGTACTAATGACGATGTAAAATTCCTCTATCGTTTTATTGAAGGAGGAGCTACGCAAAGTTTTGGAATTCATGTGGCAAAACTCGCAGGACTTCCTCATGAACTTTTAAATAGGGCCAAAGAAATTTTACCTCTGCTAGAACATCATGGTTTTAGTAATAATAGTTATCAAGAAAAAATATCTGCTATTAATAAGTATCCCTTAGAAGAAGAACTAAGGAATTTAAATATTAATTCACTTACGCCATTGGAAGCTTTAAATAAATTACAAGAATTACAGAAAGCTACTCAAAAATGGGAGCTTTAATATTAAGCTTTTTTGTTTTATTGTTTTTATCTGAATTTTTAATTTCTCTTCCGTTTCTTCTTGTTTTCTCTTAACTTGATCTAAATTAAAACTACTATCTTGAAGAGAAAAAAGATCTACTTTTAATTTATCCAATCTTTTCTTTTCTCTATTCATTAACTCTAATATTTTACTATCTTTTATTTTTTCTTTTCTAAACTTAATATCTGTTTTTACTAACTCATTACTTGCTTTTATCCTTTCCTTTATTTCCTTATAACATAGACTCTTTTCTACATTTGCTAGGTATGAATCAGGTATGATCTGATATCCCATGCTAAGTTTTAAATTATTATTTTCATTAAGTATGCTAAATTTTCCTTGATAGAGTTGTAATAAGTTTATTTCTATAAAGTCATTCATCAACTTAGCTAAAACATAGGAATCGTCTTTCCCATATTTTTCATGGAATAATTCTTTTTCATTAAAAAAAGTCAGCGTTGTTATAACTAGAAATAATATCTTCGCTGGAGAAGAAAGTTGGTATCTATTATAAATTTCTTTTTGCAAACTCAGAGCACAACCACTTTCCATCTCTATTTTTTTTATAAATTTTTTACAAGTGTTTGCAATATTAACTTTTTCGATTAGTTTTTTAATTTCGGAAATCAATGCAAACTCTGCTCCTAAATTTGCCAGATAATCCACGGCATCTTTATCCACTTCTCTCCATGGCAGAAGCGTCATGTATCCTGTAGCACTTAGGATCAAGCGATTCATAAAATTATTATTAATCAAAATAGGCGGTAAATGAGAAAATTCTTTATTTTTTAATATAAAAGGCTCCGCTCGTTTATCTATTTTAACAGATTGAAAAAATAGAGATAAAAAAACCATACCTATGGCACATAAGAAGCTAATACTCCATCTTCTTACTATCTTCTTTTTATAATCAAACATTTTTAATAACAACCAACATATTAAAAATGTATAAAAGAAAATAGGAAGTAATTTAATAGGAAATAAAAAGATATTAGATTGAAATCCAATACCTCCTTGTAAAATAAAAACCGCTTGTCCTATGATTAAAAGAACTAGTGCTACCAATATAAAAAAAGTATATTTTAGAATACTTAATACCATATTTTTACCATCCACACTTTTTATCTTTATTTTGTTCACCTAACCACTTTTCAAGTGGTGCAAAGTATTCCATAAGAGCAGAGGCATCCATCTTATCTGTTCCTGTTAAGGTTTTAAGAGTTTCTGGCCACGGTTTACTCGCACCTAAACTTAACATTTCTTTAAAGGCCTTTCCTGCTGTTTTACTTTCATAAATAGAACACTCATGCAAAGGTCCTGTATGCCCTGAAAGAGCGCAAAGAGATTTGTGAAATTGAAATTGTAAAATAAAAGATAAAAAATAGCGCATATAAGGAGTATTGGCAGGAATGTGATATTTCGAACCTGCATCAAAAAATTCTTCTCCTCTTTCTACAGCAGGAACCAGACCTTGATATTCTTTAACCAGCTTCCACCAATGAGTGTTATATTCTTTTGCTGTTACTTTTCCTGAAAATACATCATAACGCCACTGATCCATAAGTCTGCCAAAGGGCAGAAAGGCAATTTTTTCCAAAGCATTTTTCATTTGTTCATTAATCAGAGCTTTTTCATTAGTTGTAAATTGAGAAAGAAGTCCAATTTTTTTAAGATAAGTAGGATTAATAGAGAGAGCAATAGCATCACCTATGGCCTCGTGAAAACCATCATTCGCTCCTGTTTGAAAAATAACTGGTTGATGAGCATAACTTTGATAATAAAAAATATGACCTAGTTCATGATGAATAGTTGTAAAATCTTCTTCATCTATTTTTATACACATTTTAATTCTTAAATCGCCTGCCCCTGCATTCATATCCCATGCACTGGCATGGCAAACAACTTCACGATCACGAGGGCGCAAAAACATGGATTTTTCATAAAAAGATTTAGGTAAATTTTCAAACCCTAAAGAAGTAAAAAAAGATTCAGCCGTTTTTACCATTTTGAGAGCATCATATTTTTTCTGCTGTAATAATTTAGTTATATCAATAGAAGAAACTCCTTTATAAGGCTCTACATATTTATAAACATTGCCCCATTGTTGTGACCACATATTACCTAAAATATGCGCTGGCATAGGACCTACATCTGTCACCTTACCAGCAAAAACTTTAGATAAATGAGAGCGAACATAACAATGCAGTGATTCATAGAGAGGTTTTACTTGCAACCAAAGCCGATCAACTTCTTGAACAAATTGATCAGCAGGCATATCGTAACGAGCTTGCCATAATTCAGCAGTATTTTTAAACCCTATTTCTTGTGCTCCTTCATTAGAAAGTTCTACAAAACGAGCATACATATCTTTAAGAGGAGGTGAGATGGTACGCCATCCTTGCCAAGCATCTAACAACTCATCATAATTTTTACTCTTAGCTAAAATATCACTTAGTTCATCTAAGTTTTTACATTGCTCTGGTGTTTTACAATATTTTCCTTTGCCATAAAGGGCCTGCATTTTAGTGGTAATTTCTGCTAATTCTTTTTGTTTTGAGGTCTCACTAGGAGCTACCAATGTGACGGAATTACGCAAGAGATAGACCATACGCCCTTCTCCTTCATGCGGTGGTATATCTTTAAAACGAGCGGCTTCTTTCACGACTTTATTGGTGTAGGAAAGCTCTTTCTCAGAGGCTTTGGAGCTTAAGAAATCTGTATCATCTGTAAGGTAAGTAGCATTCACCCAAGCGGCTTTACTCAATTCTTCTCCTAACTCTTTGTATTCTTGATTTACTCTACTCGTAAACCCAGTGATATTTTCCTTTTTTGTACAGCTAAGTATTGAAATTAAAAGAAAGACAAGTCCTAGTCGCATTTTCATAAATATTCCCTTTAAAAAAACTTTTTTTTACCGATAAATAACTATGGCTTTTTTAGCACAAAATAACAATTCTTCTGCCACTCAAAATAATATTTTATATTTTCCTAACAAAAAGGAGAATCCCTCTCTTCTCTTAAGAAAGAGAGCTTATGGCCTCATTGTAGATTTAGTCACTATTGGAATATTAAAAAAAATAACACTGCATACTTATGCTTTTTTTCTCAGATCTTTTTTCTATCAAATGCCTTTAAGTCTTAAACAAGAAGTCATTGATAGTTTTACGGCCGTGGAATCTCTTGCGACCACTACTCTTTTTTTAGGCTATTTTATTATGAGTATGACTTGGGGGCACGGACAAACCATAGGAGGACTTATCTTTGGTTTTAAAAGCAAAGGTGAAAAAGAAAAAACTGTTACTTTTGCTTCTGCTGTATTAAATGCCCTAGGAAATTTTTTAAGCTATTTAAGCTTTGGTCTTTTATTTTTTCTTCCTCTTATAAGAAAAGATAAACGCAGTTTAGGAGAAATCTGGTCAGGAACCCACACTGTTTTTGAGAAAAGACACAACACTTCGGATAAAATCCTTACCTCTAAATCTGTGGATGATGATTTAGAAAAAATGGCGGCTTAAAAAACTACAACCACTTAAAATGGAGTTCCTTTAGTTGTTCCGCTGAGGCTTCTGAAGGGGCCTGTGCCATCATATCCGTTGCTGAAGTTGTCTTAGGAAATGCAATCACATCACGAATACTTTCACTTCCTGCAAGGAGCATCACAATCCGATCAAGTCCAAAAGCAATACCACCATGGGGAGGAGTTCCATATTTTAAGGCCTCAATAAAAAATCCAAACTTGCGCTTAATCTCTTCTTCTTGCATTCCCAAAAACTCAAACATAAGAGATTGAACCTTGGTATCATAAATACGCAAAGAACCTCCACCGATCTCATAGCCATTACAAACAACATCATAAGCTTGTGCATGAACTTTTTTAAGACTCTCCTTATCTCCCTTTAAAAAAAATTGTAAATCTTCATCTTTAGGTCTGGTAAAAGGATGGTGGAGAGCGTAGAAGCGATCATCGTCTTTGTTATACTCTAGTAAAGGAAAATCATAAACCCACAAGAAATGATATCCTGATTTTATGAGTTGTAATTTTTTACCTAGGAAAACACGCACGGTATGAGCACACTCATGAGCTATTTTCTCTTCTGTGTCTGCAAAGAAAAGCCATAATCCATTAGATCCTATACCTGTTTTTTCTTGTAATGACTTTAACAGTTCGGGTGTCACAAATTTAGAAATACCACCACTAACTTCTTTTTCTTTTACTTTAAACCAAGCCACACCTTTTCCTCCCACAGGTTTTACCATAGGTGTCAGATCATCAATCTCTTTACGTGATAAATCGCCGACACTTTCTGCGACAAAAAGAGCTTTAATTAAACCTTTTTTTTGCGCCACTTCTGCGAAAAGAGTGAAACTAGAATTTTCAAAAATCTGTGTCACATTGTGATGATGAAGATCAAAACGAGTGTCTGGTTTGTCTGAACCATATTTTTCTAAAGCGTGGGCATAGGTCATTATAGGAAGCTTAAAGTTTTCACCCAGTGAAAACAAATTCCCCACTAAATGCTCTACTAAATTTTTCATATACTCTTGAGTCAAAAAAGAAATCTCAATATCTATTTGAGTAAATTCTGGTTGACGATCTGCTCGCAAATCTTCATCACGAAAACAACGAGAGAGTTGAAAGTACTTATCTGTGCCACCAATCATAAGGAGTTGCTTTAACGTTTGTGGTGATTGAGGAAGAGCATAAACTTTACCTGCGTGTACACGACTGGGAACAATATAATCTCTAGCTCCCTCTGGGGTAGTTTTATAAAGTATGGGTGTTTCAACTTCTGTAAAACCTAAATCATAAAGAGTTTCACGTGCTCTCCGAGAAATATCAGAACGAAGAGTT
Source organism: Bacteriovoracaceae bacterium (assembly GCA_018060635.1). GTDB lineage: Bacteria > Bdellovibrionota > Bacteriovoracia > Bacteriovoracales > Bacteriovoracaceae > JAGOVR01. Next base: position 5,649 of record JAGOVR010000003.1, on the reverse strand, counting down.
AATATCTTTTGTAACTTAAGGCTTCTTAAATCTAAATAACGATAACGTAATTTTAGATCCTCTGAAACTTCCGTTTTTCCTTCTGGAAAAAAAGGAGGGGTTTCACAATGAGATAAGAGAGTTAACTCCAAAACCTGAACCTCTATCTCCCCCGTTGCCATTTCTTTATTTTGAGCTGATAGCGGTCTTGCGACAACTTCACCCCGTACGGCAATGACAGATTCCAAAGAGAGACCATGAAAGGCTTGCCGATCTTCTACAGATATCTTTTCAAAACCTAACTGCGTAATGCCAAATTTATCTCTTAAATCAATAAAATAAAGACCTCCTAAATCTCTAATACGATGAACCCATCCACAAAGACGAACCTCTTTACCTTGGTCACTTAGGCAAAGTTCTGCACAATGGTGAGTACGCATGAGTCCTTTTAGAACTCTGGCCATAAGATCTCCTTTTTGATTATAATGAAGCCATTATGGCCCAAACGTACATATTCAGCAAAAAAAATCTTGGTTTTATAGTGACGTTCCTAACCCTCTTTTCTTTTATAGGGTGTGAATCTCCTAAAAAAGAGACGGTGCAAACAGTAGCTCCTACACCGCTACCAACAGAAGGAGAAATTTTGTTGCCTTCAGGTAAAAAACTAAAAACTTATTTAGCTCTTTCTCTAGAGCAACAAACCCAAGGATTAAGTGGTGTTAAGGCTAGTGACTTTTCTGACCATGAGGCCATGCTTTTCTTCTATACAGAAGACTCTATCAAATCTTTTTGGATGCCTGATACCTACTTTGATTTAGATATTTATTTTTTAAGTAAAGATTTAGAAGTATTAGATGTTGAACGCAATGTCCCTCATCACCCTGGACGTTCAGAAGATAAAAAGCCTATTGCTCGCACTAGGCCTATTTATTGTCGACACGTATTCGAAGTAAAATCCTCATCCCCTTTGGCAAAAGAAATCCAAAAAGGAACTAAACTTATTTGGAATTCAAATCCTTCTCTTTTGCAAATAGAATCAAATATTCGTCCGACGCTATAAACCCTAAAACTTCACGTACTAATTTTTTTTGATAACTTTTATTATTTTGCAGTTCACTAATATCTTCTGTTAATTTATGATTTTCTGCTTTAAGCAGAACTAAATGCTGTTCTTTTCCTTTCAAAAATTTTTCTTTTGCAACGTAATCAATAATCCCTCTGTCCATAAAAATTAAACGTAAGACTAAAAGAAAACAAATAATCCAACCTGCCTGAACTGCAAATTTAAAAAACCAGTTATTTTTATTCTTTTGCACTGACGATTTACTGATACTTTTTTTATTTTTTTCTATTTTTATTTCTGATGCGGAAGCTCCTTCTTTTGTTGTACGCTTCAAAGGAGTTAAAAAAGTTGTATCTTCTGGTTTAGCGATAGAAAGACGAGTAGGCTTGATCTCTCTGGCAAAGCCATCAGCTCTATAATCTCCGACTTTTTTAGTGGGAATAGATTTTTTTTGCTCTTGGGGAATCCCTCCCTTGGCGATAGCTGGTGCTGACATAACATCCTGTTGTCAAAAGTTTCAACATCCTTGTCGAAACAATACGGATTTAAATTTAATTTTAGCAAAAAATATTTTTTTTAGCGGAATAGGAAAAATAGTCCCTGTCTAAATTAGTTAGAGAGAGGAATTTCTTCTCTGAGTATTTGTACTTTTTGTCTGTAGGGCATTTTTTTCCAATAACGAATGGATTCGGTAGAAAGTGTCTCTACCGCTGATGGCATAACTTCAGGATTTAAATTAACTATGATTTTTACCTGCTTATGAATAAGCACAGGTGCTTTTACATCCATAGATAACAACCACCCTTTTTTAGGATATTCACTTCCTAAAAACAAAGAGTACTTGAGTTCTCTTATAAGGTTTATTCCTACACGGGTCATACGCTTAGAACATCCATTCAAGTAAATTTTTCGAATTTCTTCTAAACAATCACCTATTGTCACGTTTCCTCCTTGAGAGATCATAAGTAAAAATGAAATTCCCTATTCATTTTTAATATTCAAATAACCTGTATAATAACTATTATTAAACTTTTATAATAAGAGGCCAAGAAAAATTTTTAATAAGGAGAACACATGATCAAAAATAAAGTACAAATTTTCAGTCAATTCTTTGACGATATTGAAAATAATTCATCGGAAGATTTTATGGATATGATTGAAAAAGAATTGAGTGATGAAGAACTTGATCTCTTCTCTTTGCACCTTGAAGAATACTATGGCATTCAAGATGATGATGAATTAGATGCTCTTTTACAGATTATGCTAACAGGCTATTTAGCAGGTAAAAAATGTTATTCTAAAGATTGAATCTTTTTTTGAATATCTAACCAAAAACGACGAAGAACTGCTAACTCTTTAAAGAAGAAATAAGTAGTTCTATCTTCTGCTAGCTTAAAACACGTTTTCTCAAAAAAAACTGCAGGGTCACATCCTTCTATAAAAATTTGTTTAAATATATTAAACAAATCTAAAGAGACATCTGTTCCACATCTCAAGATAAATTCTTTATGATTAACTTGAAACTGCTGTATCGCCAAAGCCTTAGTTAAAAAAGCTTGGGCCCTATTCATTTTAAAAATAAAAAGAGGAATATCTCCTAGAAAACCTAGCTTTAACTTAAGATCACTATCCAGAATTTCGCCCCCATTCTTGAAGGTAATTTTTAGAGAATTATGAGTATGCACCATCCACCATGAAAGAGAGGGATCCCCTAAATTATAAATTCTTTCTTCAAAAAGAGGGAAACGGTAGTGAGAATATTCCTGCTTAAGCATCTGTGCTTGCTCCAAATACTCTGTAGCAAAATAATGATTACCTTTGCGCTCCAAAGGATGAACATCTCTTAAACAACTCGTTTCTTGGGCCTTTATTTGAAAAAAATCATGTTTTTTTTCTAACCTGTACCATAATCCTGAACTAGCAGGAATCTCGTCTTGATTGTCTATATTAAAACCACGATCTAAATGCGGATCGTGCACCATTTGAAAAGTCTGAGCTACTAAAGCTTCAATATCATCAATAAACAAAGAAAAGCCTCTGATAAAATAATCTTTCTTTTATTGTGCAAAAATAAAAAGAAAAACACAAGGCCTATGTTAAGGATCTTTCTTCACTGGCATAACAAAGAGAGGCAGAAAAGAAAAAAGATAACATTAAGAAATAAACCCAAAAAAGTGTCGCCATCAATGTGTAGAAAGCTCCGTAATGTCTCATGAGACCATCACGTAAATAGAAAAGATAAAACCAAAATAAATACTTTCCTAAATTAAATAACAGAACAAAAAAAAGACCTCCCCAAAAAGAATCTTTATAGCCAATGTTTTTATTAAAAAGATAGCGGAAGAGAAAAGTAAAATAAATGACCATCAAAATAGCAAAAAATAATTTAGAGTTACTCCAGTAGGCCACACTTTGCGAAAGATCAACTTTTTGCAAAAAACTTCCAAGATAAGGAACAAAGGCTGTCAGCTTAAGTAAAAATTGAACTAAAGCTGTATTTTGTAACCATTTAGTTATAAATAAACTTAAAGGGGTAATGGCCATCATCAAAACGATAGAAATAATAGTCACTAACATAATAAAGAGGGATTTAAAACGAATCAGAATACCTCGATGTAAATCCTTACCAGAAATAATCTCAATACCTTGAAACATAGCATTGAGAAAACTTAAACTTCCCCAAGCTAAAATAAAAAGTCCCAGCCAACTACTACCAGCCTTGGCCCCTTCTTGATGCTTCAGTGCTTGTTCCACCATTTGAGTAACCCAATTGGAAGTAGAAGGGAAAAATTCAGAAAGATAAGAAAAAAGAGTAGCCTTAAACTGAAAGTAAGTGCCAAAAAATTTTTGAATAATAGTAACAGAAAAAAGCATAAGAGGCATAAAACTTAGAATGGCATAAAAAGTGGCCCCAGCAGAAACTGTCATCCCATGATTTTTATGAAAAATTTGCATTCCTCTTAAAAGTCTGCGGATGGGAGAAAAAAAATCATGCTGATAAATTTTCTGCAAAAAAATGATCACGCTTTTTTCCCTTGTATCAGAGTTCTTTCTAGATTATTCCAAAATTTAAGTAGCTCTGAAAAAGAAACAGCTAGTAATTCTGCTTTTTTGTCTACTTTAAATCCTATGGCCACTCCTTGCGAATCTGTCACTAAATCCAAAGCATAGCCTAATCTTAAAGCGTCGTGAGATTGTTGTAATTTGAATTTGTCTCCTAAAATTTGCTGAAATTTATCAATCTTTTTTTTCTCTTGTGTACAACCTGCAAAATGCCATTCTTTCTCTAAGGCAAATCCTAAAGATTCCATAAAAAAAGGTAAACTTAAGTTAATCTTTTGTAAGTCACGCTCTTGTACATAACACATTCTCGTATGGAGAAGAATTTTGCGATTCGTAATTTCTAATAAAAGTATTTCTGGAAAAAGTGCTGAAAATGCTAAAAAAGATTCGTAATCCATTCTAGTTATTTTTTTAGAGGGAGTAATATCTAATTTTTCAACTCTCAAAGGAGCTTGCTCTACATATTGCTCAAACTCTTTTTGCCTTAAACGATCGATATGAACAAGAGCACTATAGCCCTTTGCCTCTAACGTCACTGAACTCACATCACTAACCAGTAATGAAAGTTTTAAGAGAGCAAAGGAAGTCTCCGTAGCAGACGCAGAAAAAAATATTTTATAGGAGTGATAGCCTCTCCTATCGCTTGGAATCTCTTGTGCAATCTTACGAAAAAGCCACTGATGTTCTCCTGAATGCTGGGACACCATAAAGTGACTTTCAAGAGAAGCAAAACTTAAGATATCCTTTTTCTGACACTTTTCTCCTAAGGCTTTTCCCCCACCTTCTTCTTGAGTCATAAAAAAAGAAAAAGGCAGTCCTAACTCTAAAAGACTCAAAGCAAAAACATAAAAAATAAAATCTACAAGCCTTTCATCACCTTCTACACTTTCTTTATGACGAGTGACCAGAGGAATGGAGGTTAATTTTTTAACATGAATATGATAGAGAAGGTCTTGTTTAGGATCAGAATTTTGTACTAAAATATTGCCCAAAGCATCCACATCAAAAGTAATATCTTTTTCCACTAAATGATTAATCAAAACAGCGTGAGGACTACTTTCACTGATGACCAACTCATCCCAAATCCTTAAAAATAATGCTAAATCTTTTTGCATTTCTTGATCTTAACCTATCCTAACGATATTATGAAGCCTTCCTTGGGTCCTATAGTTAAAATGGATATAACGGGTCTTTCCTAAAGATCTATTAGGGGTTCGATTCCCTTTGGGACCGCCATAAAAATAAAAAAGACGTTCGTTAGAATGGCTTTTTTATTTTTAAGACATCTTCACAAAGGGAATCGAAACGAACCAACCGGCATGCCAAAGCATGCTGAGGGAGCGTGATGCGACCGAAAGGTTGGTGAGGTGGGCCTACGCAACTTGAGGCAGGAGGCCGAAAGTGTAGTAGGCGATTCCCTTTGGGACCGCCATATTAAACATTTGCTCATTCTGCCGAACTACGAACTTTGACCAATCAATTTTTTTTTGTTAGCCATATTCCTATGGCAAAACTTGGTGTCTTTAATTTCATCACTCTCAATG
>JAGOVR010000071.1 GCA_018060635.1 Bacteriovoracaceae bacterium | reverse complement strand
CTAAATCATCTGCTAACTTTTTAGGAACTCTTTTCCATCTCTCCATGCTAAAAAGTTCTTGATATAATTTAAAAGTATCATGATCAAAATGTTCAATCTGGCGTAGTTTTTGAAATTTATCTAACAATTCATAAATTTCTGAGTAATCTTGATCAGAAACACTTTTTAACGGAACGACCTCTTCAAACAAGGCTTGCAAATCATTAAGTTTTAGTATTTCTTTAAACCATGGCCATATATCCTGAGGTGCTTTATTTTGATCAGTTGATTCTTTCCAGGCTAAACGTAAAGTAGGATTTTCAAAAATTTTCTGTAAAGCTGAAGTCATAGAGTTCTCATTGTGAATGAGTGTCTCTAACAGTTCTTTTTGCTGTTTATTTTGTTTTTTAAATTCTATCCACTCTAAATATAAGCCTCTTAAATGTTCTTCCCATTCACTTTTACTTAAAACCTCTATATGGCTTCCCACTTGAGAAAAAAAACCTTGTTTTAAAAGATTCAAACAGAAACCATGAATCGTCGTAATTTTTATAACATCCAAATGTGTCTTCACTATTTCCCAATAAGATGATTCTTGCTTCTTTTTTTCTATTCGAGCTTTAATTCTTAAATAAATTTCATCTGCGGCTTTATTAGTAAATGTCATAAAAACAACACGAGAAAAACGAGAACGAAAAAAGTTAGAAAAACTGGGAAGATTTTCTTTAGAATAATCTTTAATACAATTATCAATCAGTAAAATAAGATGCTCTACTAAGACGGCTGTTTTTCCAGAACCTGCACCTGCATTAAGCAGAACACCACCTGAATGGTTAATAGCTATTTTTTGTTCTGAACTTATATTCATCATGCCGAGCTTCCTTTATCACATACATTAAATAATGAACAAAAATCACAGACGTTATTTTTTCTAGGCTTAGCGGGAAATAAGATTTCCTGAGTTATGGCCTGCCTTATTTCCTGCTCATAAAGTTCATAATCCTCTAAGGAGAAATTATCTTGTATTAATTTTATTTCAAATTCTGTTTCAATTTCTTGGAAGAAATTATTTTTTGTAAAAAGAAGAGATTCCTTAATCTCACCTAAATTAAGATATCCCCACAAAATAATTTCTGTGTTTTGAAAGGGAAAATAGTGTTGATAAAATAAAAGTTGTATTTTTTGATAATTTTTAATATCAGCTTGTGTAGGAATGCTGGCCTTAGATCGTTTAAAATCTAGTAAGACAGCTCCAAAAGACCCTAAGATAATACAGTCAATTCTTCCTTTAACTTGATAAGATACCTCAGCAGATAGACATAAATTTTCTTCAAAAATAAATTGAGCTTGGCTATCTTTTGTTTTGAAGTATTTTAAAAAAGACCACCCATGCTTAACATAAGTAGAAATCTCGACTAAATACCTCTCATAATCATGCCCACTAACTTTTTTACTTTTTCTGGCAAGATAGGATTTATAAAAATGTTCGATATGCTCATCTATTGTTTGCTCTTTTAAGTCTTCCTTAATAACTTGCGCTAATAACTCATGCTGTATTTCGCCTAATTCTCGTGCCTCTAAAAAAGATTCCCACTCTACTGTAGGACTCAGGGGATTAACATATTGAAAATAAAATTTCCTAGGACAATCTAAATAGGACTGTAGCTTAGTTGCTGAAAAAACAGCGGTAGTTTCTCTAAGTGAAACCCAATTTGATAAAAAATTATGATTCTTAACATCACTTTTTGGGATAGCGGTATTAAGTTTTACTTCTTTATAATTCTCTCCCAAAATTTCATTCCATGTTACATCATGTGCTAAAAGAGTGTCTTCAATAACAAAAAAAGTATTCTCTCCCTGTGTAGATTTTAATTTAAATTTTAAGAACTCTAACTGCAACTCAGAGCGTCTGAGAGGGCCTAAATTGACCAGAACTGATTCCATAAAAGAAGAAAGAATTCCTTGTCCTTGCGTTAGGGCAGGATAGTCTGATGTGGCACAAACAATGACGGCATCACCTACTTTAGTTACTTGTAAATTTTCTAAGGCATGAAAAATAACTTGAGACTGTTTTTCATAAATAGGAATCTGATAAATACGCTCATCTGTTAGCATCAATATTTCTCGTATAAGTGAAATATCAAATAAAGTGAGAGAAGATTCATCACTCCAATCTTGTAAAATATTTAAAAACTTTGCTCCTAATTTTATTTTTCTAAAAGACTTCAATTCTTTTAGTTTCAACTCCTCTTTTATCTTTTCTTCAATCCTTTTTTTTATTTGTGCGACAGAATTATTTTTCTGCAACAAAAAACTTTCTAAATAACTTACTAACCATTCTATTTCTTCTACAAACAAACTTGTAGCATTTTTAAAAAAAGCATTTTGAATGGGAATATCAAAAATGATATCTTCTTCTAATTTAGAAAGACCTAAGTAACACGTCACAGGCTTATCTTTAAATTTTTCTTGTATCAATCTTTCGATGGTGCTGGGTAATTGACCATGAGAAAAACTCACAACTTGCAAAGTCTCTTTTTCTAAGACAGTTAAATTTACTTGTTCTTTTTTTAATGTAAGCCATGAAATCCAATCACTACTTACACTCTTAACATAAACACTTTCAGGTAAAGGAACATAAACCTGAGTTCTCAAAGCTAAGCTTTTTAACAAGTCTACCTGAAATGCTGACAGATTCTGAAACCCATAAAAAATAAAAATATTTTCTTTTTCCCAAGGGTAGGCATATTCATCCTTATTACTACGCCAATCATCACTTAAAAGTGCATAAGCTTTTTGCTCATCTACTAAATCTAGCATCTCCATTATTTTGTAAAAAGACAGGATCGCCGCTTGAAGCTTAGCATCACTTTCCTCTAAGGCAGGCAAAATAAGATCTGCGTTTAAGCTATAACTTCTAAGTTCTGTAAAAAGCTTAAAAGCTGAAAGAAAAAAATTAAAATCTTGGGCCCCATGAATTCGCTTCCATGTAAGACTTAAAATTTTTAGAAGATCCACTTTTCTTAAAATATTTTTATTAAACTTTTTCTCTAATAAGTCTTTGCTGAAAGAAGCTATGGTCACTACATCAACTTGAGCCAGTGAAGAATTTAACTTAAGTCTTATTTCATCAGCGATAGATGCCTGTGGAACAATAATTTTTACACTCAACCCGCCTTGATAGATAGGTGGTAGAATATTTTCAAAAAAATCTCTGGAATTATTAAAAGTACAAAGGTTTAACATGACTCTTTGTACCTTATCTTATGCTTTTGGGCTAGAAAAGTTTAGAACGCTTCTGCATACTTTGCAAAAGTCTTGGGAGAATATCTGTTTCTTCATAAAAGCCGCAAAAATTTTCTGCACTAGCTCCCTTTACGAAAAGAGGAGCCTGTAAACTTTGCCCTACAAAAGAAACTCCCTCCCCTTTCTCCGCTACTGTTTTCCAAGTAGTACCTGTCTTTGGAAAATTTATTTTAAAGGGAGCTGAAGAGGTAATTAAAATTAATAAATGAGGGTCTTTCTGAGCTAATTGGAGCCAATAACTATAGTTCCGTTCCCACATCTGTAAAATATTTCTAGCTGATTTTAAATCATTTTTTTGTAATAAATGATAGTAAGAAAAATCTCTGAAGATGAGAACAAACCGAGACTCCGTTTCCCAGTATTTTTTAACCACTACATCTGCATGAAGGGCCAGGGGATCCGTACATTTTTTATCTTTATTTTGACAAGCTCTATCATAAAAAATGCCTGACGGTTTAATAAAATTCTCTTCTGTATTATAAAATTGTGCTTCTTTCTGAGGAGAAGCACCCATCTTAAGAAAAGTAGCCTGACTAAAAAAATCTTTTTGGCAATTAACAGCTGTTTCTAAGGTTTCATTTGCTTCTGTCGGAGATTCTAAAACTAACGTCTTATAGTTTTTTAAGTAATCCCATAAAGGTCTCTGCTGATCATTTTCACAACTCGCATTAATGTTTTTAGAACCAGTTATTTGAGAGACAAGACTTTGTGAAGCTAAGGGTGCTACTTCAAATAAATTATAACTCCAAAGATTGGCAACACAATCAGAATTTTCAAATGATGTCTTACTATTTTTTGTATCAAAAAAATGAGTTAAAGCAATATGCTCAAAATCTAAACCTGGAATTTGGAGCCATATAACTTTACGAGCCTGTAAAGCATAGCGATGACTCTTGAGATTGAGTGTGTGTTTTCCTGCACACCCTGTCAGTAAAAAAATAAATAGCAATAAAGAACGCATTAAGAAACCTTTTTAGCTAAATAAGATTGAAGTAAAAAAAAGTGTAAAAAAGCATAACCTTGATTTACAATAAAGAACACGAGAGGTACTTGTAAAATCAGTAAGTAGCTTTTTTGCATACTACTTATCAAAAAAAGAACAAATAATCCTCCTAAAAATCCACCGATACTACGATAAGGAAAAAAATAATCTCGTCTTTTAACAAAAAAGAATAAAAAAATTATGGCAGGTAATATAAAAAAAACAACTGGCGAAAGTTTTTTTTGGCTTAGAAAAATCCCGACTAAAAAACCTAAAAAAGGAATCTTATTAAAAATATTTTTTTTCTTAACAAAATCATGAGTACTGCGGTAAAAAGAGCGGTTCACTAAAGTGAGAAGACAAGAAAAGCCTGTTACCCAAAAAATCCAAAATAAGGGGTGCTCAAAAAAGGGAACTGGAACAAAAGCGGCAACCAAAGTACCCATAGCAAGAAAAGAAACACACGCTAAGAAGGTATCATACTTACAGTTAGAAAACTGTACTATCATGCGAAGCGAAAGCCACATTATCTGCAAACTTAATAAACATATTATTAACTTTTGTGCAAATCCAATCATGACTTAGCCTTGTTTCCTAAGTATACTTATTTCTTTTGTATGATGACCATGTTTCTACCAATCGTAAAGGTATAATTATGAATGAAGCAACACGTGAAATACTTTGGAATATCCCTTACTCTTACAAAGTATGTATGTATGCCTTTTTGCTAATTGCAACTCTTTTTTTTATTAAAGGCTTCTATACCAAATATCTTTTTGTTACCAATAAAAAAACACTTAAGATTAAAGATCTTTTTCCTAAAAATTTTAATTTTAAAAATTTCTTCAAAACTATTTTACTCCAAGGAAAAATTCCGCGAAAACCTCATGTTGGTTTTTTTCATGCTCTTATTTATTATGGATTTATAGTTTTATGGATTGCCACTGATCTTGTGGCTATTCACTATGATACTCCTTTTAAGATTTTCCAAGGAACCACTTATAAAGTTATTTCTTTCTTAGCGGATCTTGCGGGTCTTTTAATGCTTATTGGTATTGGTTTTGCTTGGAAAAGACGCTATATCGACCGCCCCTCAACTCTTTCTTCGACTAAGCCTCAACAAGAAAAACTAATGTATTTTATGCTTCTCAATTTAGTCCTTGTGGGTTTTTTATTAGAAGGACTGCGCATTTTAGGAACGGGAATGCCCATAGGTGAAGCAACTTGGGCCCCTATCGGCTGGTTTTTAGCTAATGGACTTAAGGCCTTAAATTTAAGTGACACTTTTCTTTCTTCAACCTATCGTCTCTTCTGGTTTTTGCATATGACTTCTACCATGATTTTTATTGTCATGTTGGCCTATAGCAAGTTTTCACATATTCTTCTTCTTCCTTTGAGTAGCCTTCTACACACTCCTCGTAAGGGAGCTGTACTGAATCCCATGAATTTTGAAAATGAAAATGCAGAAAGTTTTGGATTAGGAAAAATATCAGAACTTACCATTCGTGAACGCTTTGATATGTTAACTTGTGTGGAATGTGGAAGATGCACGGAAGTATGTCCAGCTCAACTAGCGGGGAAACCGCTTGATCCTAAAAAAATTGTAACAAAAATGCGGGATTTTAGTTTTTCTGATAAGGCGCATGAATCTATTTGGGATCATGCTCTTTATGCCAATTCTGAGCTGGATGCTTGTACAACTTGCGGTGCTTGCATGGAAGAATGTCCTGCGCATATTGAACATATTCCCATTATTATGGATCTAAAACGTTATAAGGCTTTGACCCTAGGGGAATTACCCGCTTCTGCGGCTGATACTGTGAATAAGATAAAACTACAAGGAAATCCATGGGGCATTTCCAAGGAAGATCGCTTTAAATGGAGTGAAGGTTTAGATATTCCCGTCATTAAGGAAAATATAAAAGTAGATTATTTGTATTATGTGGGATGCGCTGGCTCTTATGATGCCAGCAACCAAAAGGTTGTTAAAGATACGACTGCTCTGCTTAAAAAAGCTCAGGTTTCTTTTGCCGTTATGGGCAAAGGAGAAAAATGCAATGGAGATCCTATTCGCCGTTTTGGTGACGAGTATTCTTTTCAAGAAATTGCTATAGAAAATATTTCACAAATAAATCGCTATACTTTTAATAAAATTGTCACGCACTGCCCTCATTGTTTGCATACCCTCGGGAAAGAATATAGTAAGTTTGAAGCTGGTCATTACACCGTTATCCACCATACAGAACTTTTAGCAGAACTTATTCGAGAAAAAAAACTAGTTCCTGAAAAAGCCATCAATGAAGAAATGACTTATCACGATCCTTGTTATTTAGGCCGTCACCACGGGGAGTATGATGCTCCTCGGGATATCCTGCATTCTATTCCTCATTTGCAACTAAAAGAGATGGATAAAAATAAAGACAAAGCTCTTTGTTGTGGAATGGGAGGAGGGAATATGTGGTATGAAATTCCTGAAGGAGGACACTTAGTCGAAAACCGCCTTACTCATATTGGAGAAACTCAAACTTCTAAGTTGGCCACAGCTTGTTCTTATTGTATGATTAATTTCAATTCTTCCAAAGGAAAACAAAAGGAAACTGAAAACCTTGAAATCCAAGATATTGCCTCTATTCTGGCTAAGTCTATTTTCTAGTTTTTTTACTTTTACTGTTTGGAGTAAAGACGAATCCTCTTTAGGACTTATTGAAAGTTTTTCAACACTTTTGGATTTAGAAAAAAATCAAAATAAAAAAATAAGAACAACCGTTTCTTCTAATCCTAAACTTTTTTCTGAGATAAAAAATTTCAATCATATTCAGATAGAACCTTGGGAATGGGCTGGAATATCTCTCTATACCGAAAAAAAATATTTAGAAATAGCAAAAAAATATCCTTGTGCCATTTACTCCTTAATGGATACAAAACTTTTAAGAAGTAGCTATGGAAAAATATTCAATATCGTTGCCTATGCCGATATCCCTCTTACCTCTCAATCTCAAAAAAATAAAAGAGAAGCTTTTCTTATTTCTGTTGAAGACTATCTTGCTACGATTTATGCCAAAGAGTGCCAGCAAAATTTAACTCTTAAAAAAGATTTTTCTCGAATCAATATAATTAATACTCTTCAAAAAATAAATTTCCCTGAGCCTAAAGAAGAAAAAGATTGCCAACCTATCTTAGATAAATGGATGCAAGATGAAAGGCTTCCTTACCTTTGTTACTTTGCAGATCTTTTCTCCAGTAGTGAATATCCGACTGGTCCCTTAAGCCATTTGACTCAAACTCCCTTAAAAGCTGAACAAGAATTTGAACAAAGAGTGGATAAGGCCCAAGAGCTCAAAAAATCTATCTCCGAAAGAAATTATTTTTATATTCATAATTTATGTGATCACCTTCTGGATGCTAATGCTTTTTGTGGTCCTTATCTTAACGAGACCTATTGGACTAAAGTTTCACAAGGTGTCTTCCCACAAGAATTTTCTCAAGCCCTTTGTTCTAGAAGAAATAATTCCAATAGCCTTTCTAATTGTTTAAAAAACTTCAAAGAAAATCCTGAAAGTTGTCATGCTCTTTCTTTTTC
>JAGOVR010000002.1 GCA_018060635.1 Bacteriovoracaceae bacterium | reverse complement strand
AGTATAAACAGCGACTCAATTCGATTAAAAATTAAACGTGAAGTTGATTTTGAGACAACTTCCTTAACCATGAATGCATCCCTGAGAACAGGGTGATGCTGTGGGAGTGAAAATGACCGAAATAAATACAGAGGCAGTTACTGAAACTGCTACGACAGCAAAAAATATCTCTCTTCCCGTTTTTTACGGTTTGAAATCAGGGATGACACGTATTTTTGATGAAGCAGGTAACAATGTTCCTGTAACCGTCATCAAACTTATTTCTAATCACATTACTCAAGTAAAAACCAAAGAAACAGATGGCTATGAAGCTTATCAAATTGGTTACGGCGAAAAAAGAGAAGCTCTTCTAAATAACCCTACGAAAGGGCATTTGAAAAAAGCAAAAGTAAATTCTTTCGTTACTAAATTTGCAGAATTAAGACTACAAGACGTGAGTAATAAAGAAGTTCTGGGACAAAAAATTTCACTTAATGAATTTCCTGTTGCTTGTTATGTGGATGTGACGTCCACATCTAAAGGGAAAGGTTTTCAAGGGGTAGTGAAGCGTTACGGTTTTGCGGGAGGACCTGCAAGTCATGGTTCACACTTTCACCGCCGTCCAGGTTCTATTGGTAACCGTGCGACTCCTGCGCGTATTTTCCCTCAGAAGAAACTACCAGGTCACATGGGAGATAGAAAAGTTACTGTACAAAATTTAAAAGTTATCGCTGTTAATGAGGCGGAAGGATATATGCTGATTAAAGGTTCCATTCCAGGAGCTACTAATAGTGTAGTGAAAGTTTCAAAAGCATTTAAGAAGAAATAAGGGATATATATGGCAGATATTGCGATTTTAGATGGAAAATTTAACAAGAAAAGCTCACTTACTACCAAGGTTGACTTGGAAAAAGTTTCTGAGGCTATTGTTCACCAAGTAGTGAAAGCAACTTTGGCTGGAAGACGCCAAGGGACTGCGGCAACGAAAACAAAGGCCATGGTTTCTGGTGGCGGGAAAAAACCGTTCAAACAAAAAGGAACAGGTAATGCTCGTCAAGGTTCTAATCGTTCTCCTCTTATGGTGGGCGGGGGAACTGCTTTTGGTCCAACGCCACGTGATTATACTCAAAAAATTAATAAAAAAGTTATGTTAGGGGCTATTCGTTCTATTATTGCTGATAAGTTTCTAGCTCAAAAATTAACAGTAGTTGAAGGGTTAGATTTTTCAGGAAAGACTAAAGAGGCACATCAAATTCTTTCTAGCAAAAATTTACTTCCTGCTTTACTTGTTTTGAATCAAGGCAATGAAAAAGGAGCGAGAGCTGTTCGTAATTTACAACACGCCAATGCTCTTTTGGTTGATGCTTTTAGTGTTTATGAAGCCGTAAAATATGAAAATCTTATTTTTGAAAAAGAGGCGTTTGAATCTCTCTTAACGAGATTGGAGTCATTATGTTAAGAACACAAGATATTATCGTTAAACCTCTTCTTACTGAAAAGTCAGCTACTACTACAGAAAAAGAAAATCGTTATGCTTTTGTAGTAAATTCTAAATCTAATAAATTTCAAATTAGATCTGCAGTAGAAAAACTTTTCAATGTAAAAGTTATAAACGTAAAGACATCTGTAACAGCAGGTAAAACTAAAAAATTTGGTGCAACAACAAAAAAACTTTCTTCTGTAAAAAAAGCTTATGTGAAAATTGCAGAAGGACAAAAAATTGAATTTTTTCAAGGTGTTTAAAGGATAAGTTATGCCAGTTAAATCATACCGACCGACCACTCCTTCTCTTCGTGAAACGAAGCTTTTGGATTACAGCGACCTTACTAAAGGCGTTAAGGTTCCAAAATCTCTTATCAAGAAGAAAAAAGAAACAGCAGGAAGAAATAATGCTGGTCGCATTACTTCAAGGCATCGTGGTGGTGGAGCTAAGCAGAAATATCGTGTTATTGATTTCAAGAGAAATAAACTAGATATTCCAGCTACAGTTTTTGCTATTACTTACGATCCTAATAGAAGCTGTCATATTGCTTTAGTTTGTTATACCGATGGAGAGAAAAAATTTATTTTAGCACCTCTTGGTTTGCAAGTAGGTCAAACTATTGTTTCTTCTGATTCGGCTGATATTACTGTAGGAAATTCTAAAAAATTATCTGATATTCCAGTAGGAACACTCGTTCACAATATTGAAATTAATCCGGGGGCTGGTGGCCAGATGGCAAGGTCTGCTGGATCTTATGCTCAGTTGATGGCAAAAGAAGGAGCAGATGCTCTTTTACGTTTACCTTCTGGAGAGCTTAGAAAAGTAAAAAGTAATTGTCGTGCAACCATTGGACAGGTTGGAAATTTGGAATATGAAAATGTTAATTGGGGGAAAGCAGGACGTACTCGCCACTACGGAATTCGTCCTAAAGTGCGCGGAGTAGCGATGAACCCGATTGATCACCCACACGGAGGGGGAGAAGGAAGAACTTCTGGAGGTCGTCACCCAGTAACTCCTTGGGGTAAACCAACGAGAGGTTACAAAACTAGAAAAAATAAGAGAACTGACAGATTTATTGTTAAGCGTAGTAAAGATTCTAAAGGGGGAGAAGCATAATGGCACGTTCAATTAAAAAAGGACCTTTTATTGATGCTCACCTTATGAAGAAAGCAGAAGCTCTAGCAGGTGACTCAGCTAAAGCGAGCAAAGTTATTAAAACATGGTCACGTAGGTCAACGATTGTTCCTGAGTTTATTGGGCTTACATTTGCTGTTCACAATGGGAAAAAATTTATTCCTGTTTATGTTACGGACAATATGATCGGTCACAAGTTGGGAGAATTTTCTCTCACTCGAACTTTTCATAGCCATTCAGGTTCAGGAGACAAAACAGCTGGTGATAAAAAATAGGGGGATGCCGTGTCAGTAGTCGTAAAAAATAGAAATGTAGGAATTTCTCCCCATAAGGTGAGAAAAGTTTGCGATATGATTCGCAGAAAAAAAGCTGAAGATGCTATTAAAACTCTTCGCTTTTTAAATAAAAAAGAAATTTCTATTATGCTAACAAAACTTATTAATAGCGGCTTAGCTATTGCAGAAAGTTCTGCCAAGTATGATTTAGGAAATTTAGTTATTTCTAAAATCTGTGTGGATGAAGGTCCTACAGTGAAGAGATTTCAACCGAGAGCTCAGGGCCGTGCTTTTCAAATTTTGAAACGCTCAAGCCATATAATTTTAGAACTTAAAGAAGCGTAAAAGAAGCATAAGAAGATAAAGGGGATAAAATGGGTCAGAAAGTACATCCGTTTGGTTTAAGACTTGGGTATATAAAAACTTGGCATTCCACTTGGTATGCTAAAGATCGTTATGCTCAAACTCTTCTAGAGGATCTAAAAATTCGTAAGTATGTTGAAAAAGAATTGAAAACGGCGGGTGTGGCTCGTGTTGAAATTAGTAGAACTTCTGATCAAGTTAAGGTGACAGCGCATACAGCTCGTCCAGGAGTTGCTATTGGTAAGAAAGGAACAGGAATTGATAAAATTAGAATTGATTTAGCAAAAGTTTGCAAAGGTAATGTGACTTTTAATATTGCAGAAGTAAAACGTCCTGATGCTGAAGCAAAACTTATTGCTGAAAATATTGCAGGACAATTAGAGAAAAGGGTGGCATTTCGTCGCGCTATGAAAAAAGTAATGCTTTCTGCTTTTCGCTCTGGTGTTAAAGGAATCAAAATTCGTTGTTCTGGTCGTCTAGGTGGAGCAGAAATGGCACGAACAGAAGGTTATGCAGAGAAAAAAGTACCTCTTCATACTTTACGTGCAGATATTGATTATAACACAGCAGAAGCGGCTACGACTTACGGTCTTATTGGAGTGAAAGTTTGGGTTTATAAAGGTGAAATTTACAAATAGAAGGAAAAATATATGCTGAGCCCTAAAAGAGTCAGACGAAGAAAAACGCAGAAAGGTAAAATGCGCGGAGTTGCTTACAAAGGTAGCAACGTGGTTTACGGAGAATATGGATTACAAGCTCTTCAGTGCGGTTTTTTAACTAACCGTCAAATTGAAGCCGCTCGTATTGCCATTTCTCGTCATACTAAACGCGGAGGTCAAGTTTGGATTAAAATTTTTCCAGATAAGCCTCTTACTCGTAAACCTGCAGAAGTGCGAATGGGTTCTGGTAAAGGATCTCCAGAACTTTGGGTTGCGGTAATTAAACCAGGGCGTATTTTATTTGAAGTAGGTGGTCTAGATAAGAACACTAGTTTTGAAGCTTTAAGACTAGCTAAGTATAAGTTACCACTTAAAACTAAAATTGTAGCTCGTGACGAATTGACTAAAGCTTAGGAAGGTTTTTATGAAAAAAGATACGACTGATTTTAAAGGATTAGATAAAGCGACTCTTGAAAAAAAAGTTAGCGAGCTAAGACTGGAAATCTTTAAATTAGGACTTCAAAGAAATACAAGTGGATTAGAAAAATCGCACGTATTTCAGAAAACTAAAAGAGATATTGCAAGATTGTTAACTGTTTTAAACGAGAAAAAATAGGAAAGATATGACAACAAAAACAGAAGCGAAAACAAAATTTAAAAGAAAATTATCAGGGACAGTTGTTTCAGATAAAGCTGAGAAAACTATTGTAGTAAAAGTTATTAGACGCTACAAACACCCTAAATATTTGAAATATATTCATAGCACGAAAAAATATCATGCTCATGATGAAAAGAGTCAGGCTAAAGAAGGTGATAACGTTATTATCATCGAATCTAGACCTTATTCTAAGTTAAAAAAATGGGAACTTTTGGAAGTTAAGTAAGAATTTGAGGAGTTTTTTATGATTCAACAGCAGTCAAAACTTGAAGTAGCAGATAACTCAGGTGCTAAAACAGTAACCTGTATTAAAGTTTTAGGTGGGTCCAAGAGACTTACCGCTTCTCTAGGTGACATCATTGTGGTGGCTATTCAAGAAGCTATCTCTGGTGGGAAAGTTAAAAAAGGTGAAGTTAAGAAAGGTGTTATTGTAAGAACTAAATCAGCCGTTCGCCGTGATGATGGTTCTTATATTCAGTTTGATAGAAACAGTGTGGTTTTAATAAACGCTCAAAACGAACCTATTGGGACTCGTATTTTTGGGCCAGTGGCAAGAGAGCTTCGTAATAAAAACTTTACGAAAATTTGTTCTTTAGCCCCTGAAGTATTGTAAGAGGATGTTATGCAAAAATTAAAAGTTGGAGACGAAGTTATTGTTCTTGCTGGTAAAAACAAGGACAAGACTGGAAAAGTAAAACAAATTAACTTCAAAACTAATCGGGTTTTGGTTGAAGGTGTGAATGTTGTTAAAAAATCATTTCGCCCTAATCAACAATTTCCTGAAGGTGGTTTTTTAGATTTAGAAAAGCCTCTTCACATCAGCAATGTTGCAGTGATGAGCCCTAAAACTAAAAAAGCAACTCGTGTACGTATTGAAGTTAGAGATGGAAAAACAGTAAGAGTGGCCACTAAATGTGGTTCTGTGCTTTAGAGATTATTAGGAGATTATATGGCAGAAGAAAAGAAAAACTCAAAGGAAGCTAAGGCACCTAAAGAGGAAGAAAAAGTAAAAAAAGAAAAGAAAGAAAAAAGAGAAGCTCCTAAAAAAGAGTCGTTAAAGACTGCAGGGAAGCAAGCTCCTAAACGTGAAGGTTATACTCCACGTATGAAAGAGCTTTATAACAAAACAGTAAGAGCAAAAATGAGTGAGTCTTTTAAATATAAAAATACTCACCAAGTTCCAAAACTTACAAAGATTGTTCTTAATTGTGTGACAAGAGATGCTGTAGCAAATAGTAAAGTAGTTGATATGATAAAAGATGAACTGACAAGAATTTCAGGACAAACACCTGTTATCGTCAGAGCAAAAAAATCTATCGCTTCTTTTAAATTGCGTGAAGATCAAGCTATGGGTGCTTCGGTTACTTTAAGAGGTGATCGTATGTATGAATTTTTTGATCGACTCGTAACTTTTGCTCTTCCTAGAGTTAAAGATTTTAGAGGGGTTTCTGTTAAAGGTTTTGATAGTCGAGGGAACTATACACTGGGATTAAAAGAACAAATTATTTTTCCAGAAATCGACTACGATAAAATTGATAAAACACGTGGTATCGGTATTTGTTTTGTAACAACTGCTGAAACAGATAATGAAGGTCGTGAACTTTTAAGGCATCTGGGGATGCCTTTCAGAGAAAATTAATTTCAAGAGGGAAATATGGCAAGACTAGCAAAAATTGTTGCATCAAAAAGAAAACCTAAGTTTACAACACGAAAAAATAATCGTTGTGAAGTATGTGGGCGTTCTCGCAGTTTCATGGGGTATTTTAAGTTATGTCGTATTTGTTTTAGAAAACTTTCACTACAGGGGATGATTCCTGGTGTGACAAAAGCTAGTTGGTAGGGAGAAAAAAATTATGATGACTGATCCTATTGCAGATTTACTTACAAGAATTAGAAACGCTTCTCGTGCTGGTCACAGTAAAGTAGAAGCTCCTGCTAGTAAAATTAAAGCAGGTATTTGCAAAGTTTTAAAAGAGGAAGGATTTATTCGTTCCTTTAAAATTATGGTGAAAGATCAAGGTGAAATAAATTTAAAAATTGCGCTTAGAGAAAATGCCATAGTAGGAATAAAACGCATTTCTAAACCAGGTCTTAGAATTTATAAAGGGTATCAAGAGATGCCAAAAGTTTTAAGTGGTCTAGGAATTTCTGTTGTATCTACTTCAGAAGGTATTATTTCTTCTAAAGAAGCTTTTAAGAAAAAAGTGGGCGGAGAAGTTATTTGTAACGTTTGGTAGGAGAAAAATTATGTCAAGAATTGGAAAACAACCTATTGCCGTTCCTGAAAAAGTTACGGTCAGTATAAAAGAAAAAAATGTACAGGTAAAAGGCCCTAAGGGAGAGCTTAAATATACTTTGCCCTCTGATATTAATTTTGAGCAAAAAGAAAAAAATATTTATCTCACACCTGCGAATCAACAGACTAAGACTAGTTCTTTATGGGGATTAGCTCGTACTTTGATTGCTAATATGATTAAAGGAGTAGACCAAGGATTTGAAAAATCTTTGGAGTTTACAGGAGTAGGATATAAAGCCGCTGTGGCAGGTAATGTTCTTACTTTGAATTTAGGATACTCCCATAAAATTGATTATACATTTCCTACTGGGATTTCAGGAAAAGTTATGCAAAATACAATTGTTCTTGCAGGAAGTGATAAGGAACTTTTAGGACACGTAGCTGCAAAAATTCGCGCTTTTCGTCCACCTGAGCCTTATAAAGGAAAAGGAATTAAATATTCAACTGAAACGATTATTAGAAAAGCTGGTAAGACAGGTGCTGCTAAGAAATCATAACAAAAATTAGGGTAAAATTATGAGAAAGCCATTAGGTAAAATTAGAAGTGAATCGAAAAAGAAAGAAGTAAGAAGAAAACTTTCTATTCGTAAAAAAATTATAGGTGAAACTGCTCGTCCTAGAGTTTGTGTTATTAAAACAAATAAACACATCCAAGTTCAGGTTATTGACGACACCACTTCTAAAACAATTTTTGCAGTCCAAACTTTTGGTAAAAATAAAGTTGTAGCTGGAAAAAATTTAGAAGGTGCTAAAATTGTAGGGACAAAAGTTGCAGAAAAATTAAAAGAAAATAAAATTTCCACTATTGTTTTTGATAGAAATGGAAAGAAATACGCAGGTCTTTTGGCCGCTTTAGCTAACACCATCCGTGAAAATGGAATTCAATTTTAATTTAGGTTTGAGGAGATATCATGACTGACGAAGTGAAAAAAGAAAATGGCGAAGCAGAAAACAAAGAGGCTCTTGCCAAAAAGAAGAAAAGAGCTCCTTTTAAAAAGAAAGTAGAGGCTCTTACTGCTCCAGAAGACGGAATGGCTGTGGATGTAGAAGAAAGAATTGTAGCTGTAAACCGTGTTGCTAAAGTAGTGAAGGGTGGACGTAGATTTTCTTTTTCAGCTTTAATGGTTGTTGGGGACAAGCACGGACACGTTGGTTATGGACTTGGAAAGGCTAAAGAAGTGCCAGATGCTATTCGTAAAGCTACTAAAGAAGCTCAGAAAAAAATGATTTTTGTTCCAACCTATAAAGGAACAATTCCTCACGAAATTTTGGGTAAATTTGGAGCTGGTAAAATTTTATTTAAACCTGCGGCTGAAGGTACTGGGATTAAAGCGGCGGGAGCTTGTAGATCTATTTTAGAATTAGTAGGAATTAAAAATGTCCTTACTAAATCGTTAAGAAGAGATAATCCTCATAATGTTGTAAAAGCAACATTTGATGCTCTTAAAAATTTGCGTTCTATGAAGCAAATTGCAGGAGCTAGAGGTAAAGAAATTAAAGCATTAAAAAAGTAATTTAAAGAGGTTTTTATGGCGGCAAAGAAAAAAATTACAGTCACACTTCGCAAAAGTTTAAATGGCTGTACTGATGTTCAAGTAGCTAATGTGAAGGGGCTTGGTCTTAGAAAAATAGGATCTTCTCGTACACTAGAAAATACACCATCAGTTAGAGGTATGATTAAAAAAGTAATTCATATGATTGATTTTGTAGAAACTAATACAGAGTCAAAAAAAGAAGGTAAAAATGTTAAAGCTTAATACACTCAAAAGTCCTAAGGGAGCTAATAAAAATACCAAGCGTCTTGGTCGTGGTCAGGGATCTGGACAAGGAACGCAAGCAGGGAAAGGACATAAAGGGCAAAAAGCTCGTTCAGGTGGACATCATCCACTAGGTTTCGAGGGTGGACAGATGCCTCTCTATAGAAGACTTCCTAAGAAAGGTTTTGCTAATGAGCCATTTCGCAAAGAATTTGCAGTGGTTAATTTATGTCAATTAGAGAAAAAATTTAAAGCAGGTGAAGAAATTACGAGAGAAAATCTTATCGAAAGAGGTCTTCTTAAAGGAATCAATAAACGTCATCCTATTAAAATTTTAGCTCGTGGCGATTTTTCTTTAAAACTTAATTTTAAAGATATTGAAAGTTTCTCGGATTCAGCTAAAAAAATCATCGAGAAAGTCGGCGGAAAAATTATCACAGCTACTAAGGTCGCTTAATTATGACTCAGTCACAGGGAAAGTTGGACGAATTAAAAAAACGTATTCTTTTTACGATTCTTATGTTGGCCATTTTTCGTATTGTGGCTCATATTCCTACTCCAGGGGTAGATAGCGACGCTCTTATTTCTTACTTTAAGACAGCACAAAGTTCTATTTTTGGAATGTTTGATGCCTTTACTGGTGGATCATTACAACGATTTTCAGTGCTAGCTTTGGGTGTTATGCCTTATATCACTTCTTCTATTATTTTTAGTTTACTTACTATTTCATTTCCAACTTTGGGTGAATTACAAAAAGAAGCTGGTGGACATAAAAAAATTCAACAGTTTACACGTTACGGTGCTGTTCTTCTTTGTATTGTTCAAGGATATGGTTTAGCAGTGGGATTAGAAGCTTTAAAAAGTCAAAATGGAATGCCTGTGGTTTTAGATCCAGGTTTTTCTTTTCGATTTTTAACCATCGTTACCTTAGCCGCAGGAACAATTTTTCTTATGTGGATGGGTGAGCAGATTACAGAAAGAGGAATTGGAAATGGTGTTTCACTTATTATCTTTGCAGGGATTGCGTCTAGTATCCCTTCAGGAATTATCAACACTATCAACCTTTTTAAAACAGGTGAATTAGGTGGGATGAGTTTACTAGTTGTTCTTGCTCTTATGTTTGCTACATTTTGGTTTATTATCTTCATGGAAAAATCTTTTCGTAAGGTTCCCGTTCAATATGCTAAACGTGTGGTTAATAATAGAGTTTTTGGCGGGCAATCAACCCATCTTCCTATAAAAATTAATATCTCAGGAGTTATGCCTCCTATTTTTGCTTACGCTCTCATGGGATTTCCAGCAACCATCGCTCAATTTATTCCAGCTACAAGTGGTATAAAAAAATATGTCGATGCGATTCAACAATCTCTTTTTCCAGGAGGGATGTTTTATAGTGTCATGCTAGTAACCTGTATTATTTTCTTTGCTTATTTTTATGCGTCTATTCAATTTAAGACAGATGATATTTCTGAAATGCTTAAAAAGAATGGGGGTTTTGTTCCAGGAATACGTCCAGGAGAAAGAACAGCAGAATTTCTTAATTTTATTGTGGCAAGACTTACGCTAGTAGGAGCTTTATACGTTGCTCTTATTTGTGTTCTTCCCTCTATTCTTTTAAAGATTGGAAATGTTCCTTTTCAGTTTGGCGGGACATCTCTTCTCATTTTGGTGGGAGTTGCTATTGATACAATGGCCCAAGTGGAAAGTTTTATGATTTCTCAAAGATATGATAGTGCCTATAAAGTTCGTGGAAAAAGAACTCTTGGTCGACGTTTTTAGGACGGTATGGGAAAAGAGCACTTAATTTTTATTGGCGCTCCAGGTTCAGGTAAGGGGACACAGGCTAGTAGGTTGATGATGGAACAAAATTATATCCATCTCTCTACAGGTGATCTACTGAGAAAAGAAATTACAAAAGAGTCCATACTTGGAAAACAAGTAAAGGCAATATTGGAATCAGGCTCTTTAGTAAATGATGACTTGATGATTGAACTTATAAAATCAAGTTGTGATCTGAATAAGAATGCTTGTATTTTTGATGGTTATCCGCGGAACTTAGAACAGGCAAAAACATTAGATAAAGAGATTTTGCAAGGTAAGAAATATAAGGCTGTTTTTTTTGAAGTAAAGCCAGATGACTTAGTAGAGAGATTAGTGAACAGGAGAGTCTGTTCTGGTTGTCAGAGAACCTATAATTTAGTTTCTTTGCCACCTATGCAAGAAGGTATTTGTGATACCTGCCAAGGTAGGCTTTACCAGAGAGAAGATGATAAAGAAGAAGTTATTCGTAAAAGACTTGATATATTCAATGAAAAGATAGCAGGGATGTTATCTTTTTATAAAGAAAAGGGCCTTTTAGAGCGATTAGATGCTTTTCTTGGTGTGAATGAAGTTTCAGCTAAATTAGCTGAAATTCTGACCTAAGAAAACGCCTAGGGTATCTTGCATTAAGATGCAAGGTCGTATATAAGGTAGGGCTATCTTTTACAAGATTGCGTGGGGAGTATTTAAAAATTATGGCAGAAGCTAACGGGGATATTATTGAAGTTGAGGGTGAAGTTGTTGAGTTATTACCCAATACTCGTTTTCGTGTAAAGATCCCTAACGGTAAGATTTTATTGTGTCATATTAGCGGTAAAATGCGTATGCACTATATTAAAATTCTTCCAGGTGACAAGGTGATGATAGATATTAGTAAGTATGATTTAAGTAAAGGTAGAATCACATATCGTTCAAAAAATTAAAGGGTTTGTTATATGAAAGTTAGATCATCAGTTAAGAAAATTTGTACTCAGTGTAAAGTCATTAAAAGAAAGGGCGTGCTTCGCGTGATATGCAAAGCCAGTCCTAAACATAAACAAAGACAAGGATAAAATATGGCACGTATTCTCGGTGTTGATTTACCAAGAAACAAAGCAATGAGAATTGCTCTTCAAGCAATTTATGGTGTAGGTCCTAAAGTTGCTTTTAATGTTTTGAGTGGAGCTTCTATCGATTTAGAAAAAAATTCTAATGAGATTACAGAAGAAGAAATTCAAAATATTCGTAAAGAGTTAGAAGCATACACAGTAGAGGGAGATCTAAGAAAAGAAGTCTCTTTTAATATTAAAAGACTTAAAGATATGAGTTGTTACCGTGGGACACGCCACAAGAAAAATTTACCTGTTCACGGGCAAAGAACACATACCAATGCTAGAACACGTAAAGGAAAAGCAATTCCTATCGCAGGAAAAAAATCTATTAAGGCTATGAAGTAAAAGGTAAAAAATTATGACAAAACCAGCAGTAAAGAAAAAAGTTAAAAAAAATGTTTCTCAAGGAATTTGCCATATTTTTGCAAGTTTCAACAATACAGTGGTGACTTTCACTGATGTGAAAGGTGAAACACTTGCTTGGTCAAGTGCCGGAGCCATGGGATTTAAAGGATCTAAAAAATCCACTCCTTTTGCGGCTCAAGTTGCGG
This sequence comes from Bacteriovoracaceae bacterium, assembly GCA_018060635.1. Lineage (GTDB taxonomy): Bacteria > Bdellovibrionota > Bacteriovoracia > Bacteriovoracales > Bacteriovoracaceae > JAGOVR01. The sequence goes on along the minus strand of JAGOVR010000002.1, from coordinate 19,645 downwards.
CGGCTGAAGCGGCTAAAAAAGCCTCTGAATATGGTATTTACTCAGTGGTTGTACATATTAAAGGACCTGGAGCAGGAAGAGAAAATGCAGTGAGAGCCGTATCTGCGGCTGGTATTCGTGTGACTAGTATATCTGATTTAAGCCCCATTCCTCACAATGGTTGTCGGGCCCCTAAAAGAAGAAGAGTGTAGGAGAATATTATGAGTCGTTATGTAGGATCTGTTTGTACATTATGTCGCCGTGAAGGTGAGAAACTTTTTTTGAAAGGACTTCGTTGCTATTCAGATAAGTGCGCTATCGAAAGACGCCCTTATCCGTCTGGACAGCATGGTCAAAAGAAACAAAAAAGTTCTGACTATGGCGTTCAGTTACGTGAAAAGCAAAAGCTTAAAAGAATTTATGGAATTCAAGAAAGCCCTATGTATAACCTTTTCAAAAAAGCTACTCGTGCTAAAGGGGTTACTGGGGAAAATATGTTATCCATGCTAGAGCGTAGAATGGATAATGTTATTTATCGTTCAGGCTTTGCCGCTTCAAGAAAAGAAGCTCGTCAATTAGTAAAACATTATCATTTCACAGTGAATGGTAAAAAAGTAAATATTCCTTCTATGATGGTTAACAAGGGTGATGTTATTGAACTACATACGACTTCTCGTGAGAGCAAGAAGCTTACAAATGGTTTCGAGATGAATAGTATGCGAGAGCTTCCAGCATGGTTAGAGCTAGATAAAACTGCTTTCAAAGCAGTAGTTAGAGATTTACCGAAACGAGAAGATGTAACATCTCAGCTAGAAGAACGTTTAGTTGTAGAGTTGTATAATAAATAATTTTATAAAATATTGTTCGTTTTTAAGGAGCGCTACCTATGAATAATTTTGTGAGAAAAAACTGGGATAGCATGATTCGTCCTCAAGCTATGGAAACAGAAAGAAATAGTTTGAGAGAAAATTATGGAAAGTTTGTAGCAAAGCCTCTAGAACGAGGATATGGACTTACTTTAGGAAATTCTCTTCGTAGAGTTCTTCTTTCTTCTCTACAAGGTGCGGGTATTGCCGCTATTCGTATTGAAGGTGTTGATCATGAATTTGGAACTATCAATAACGTAAAAGAAGAAGTTTCTGAAATTATTTTGAATCTTAAAGAAGTAAAATATAAATTATCAGATAAAGAAAATATAACACTTATTCTAGATAAGAAAGGCGAAGGTCCTGTCAGAGCTAAAGATGTGGCTTTGCAAGCAGGAGTAGAAGTTTTAAATCCAGAGCATATTATTGCTAATATTTCATCGGGTGGATCTTTGCACATTGAAATTTTAGTGGCTCGTGGAAAAGGTTATGTGACGGCTTTAGATAATAAAGAAATGTTTGACCTACCTTTGGGTTGGATTTACATGGATACTCTTTATTCTCCTGTTCAGAGAGTAAATTACACAGTGACAAATAGTCGTGTTGGAAAAAGAACAGACTATGATAAATTGACACTGGAAGTATGGACCAATGCAGGGGTTACACCAGAAGATGCCGTTTCTTTTTCTGCTAAAATTTTAAGAGAGCAACTTTCTATTTTCTTAAACTTTAAAGATGAAGAGTCCGCTATTGATAACAGTAAACCAGTTTCTAATACGCCGATTAATGATTTTCTTCTTAAGCCAGTTTCAGAATTAGAACTTTCGGTTCGTTCTGCTAATTGCTTACAGAATGCAAACATCAAATATATCTATGAGCTTGTTTCTAAAACAGAAGGCGAAATGCTTCGTACTAAAAATTTTGGAAGAAAATCTTTAAATGAAATTAAAGAAATTCTTACTAATATGGGACTTGGTCTTGGAATGAAAGTAGATAGCATTATTAAAAAAGGTCAAGATGTAAAAGAAACGTCTTCTATGGAAGATGAAATTGATGATGAAGATGACTTTCATCCTGAACATTAAGATTTATAGCGAGGGGATTTTTTTATGAGACATAAAAGACACAAACATACATTAGGCGTAAGCCCTTCACATCGTCAGTCGATGATTAAAAATTTAGCTGTTGAGCTTATTGATCATGGTCAAATTAAAACTACGGCAACTCGTTGTCGTGCTTTAAGACCTTTCATAGAAAAACTTGTTACTATTGCTAAGGTTGATTCTATTGCAAATCGTCGCTTAGTTTACTCAAAAATTAATAATAAAACTGCTGTAAAACAATTATTTGAATCAGTGGCTCCTAAATTTAAAACTCGCCCTGGGGGTTATATTCGCATTACTAAGCTTGCTGATGTGAGAATGGGTGATGCCGCTATTATGAGCACTATTGGCTTTGTAGAGTAGAAATTTCATGCGCCTATTACTGGTTTTTTCAACTTTGGCGCTCATATTTTTCTACGCTCTCCTTCAAAAAAATCAATTAGCAAAAAAATTTTCACCAGAAATTTCTTTTTCTAAAGAACTAATTAAAACTATTCCTGATTTTAAATTTATCTCTTTTGCTACTAATCAGGAAATTACACTTAGAGATTTTTGGGAAGTTGACACGCGAGGGCTTATAGTGCATTTTTGGGCCACATGGTGTGCCCCTTGTGAAGAAGAATTTCCATCACTTTTAAATTTTATTAAAAAAAATGAAGACTCAAAAATTAAATTTTTATTAGTAGCAGTTAATGATGATGTTATAAAGATTAAAAAATTTTTAGAAAAAAATAAAACTCTTCCTAAAAACATGATTCTAGCTCTGGATAATTCTGGCCAGACTTTAGATCTTTTTGGCACAGAAAAACTTCCTGAAACTTATTTATTTGATTCACAGAAAAAAATCTACACCAAGTGGATTGGTCCACAAGATTGGCAGGCGGAATACTACCAAGATCAATTAAGTAAAATTAAATAGCCATGACAAAAAAGTCTAAGCCTTTTTTCTTGCTCTCCTTTTTACCTGCCGTAGCCTATTGGTATCTAGAAACTCATTTCTCAGTATCGGTAGCAGTTATTGGTGGTTCTTGCTTGGCCACACTAGAACTTATATTAGAAAAAATTTTTTCAGGTCGGTGCCATGCTATTTCAAAACTAAATTTTTTATTAGTTGTTATCTTAGGTGGATTTTCTTTATTAAGTCAGGATGGTATTTGGTTTAAATTACAACCAGCTTTGGCGGCTTTTTTTATGAGTTTTTACTGGAGTTTTAAGCTTTTTTATAAGAAAGAAGGTCTTCTTTTAGAAATGATGAAAGAAAGTGGCAGATCAGTTTCTAATCCTCAAGGTATCATGAGATTAGAAAAAGACATGGTTATTTTTTTTATTTTTTATGCTTTTTTGATGACGGGTCTTGCTCTGTGGGGACAAACCTCTGTTTGGGTTTTCTTTAAAACAATAGGCCTTTATATTGGTTTTGCTATTTTTATCATAGGGGAAGTGCTTTTTATGCGTTTTAAAAGCTCTGCGAAGTAAAGATTCCTTTTTATCACCCTGTATTTTTTACAAGATATATTTTTTAAGATGCAATTTCTTATAGGCTCTTCTAGTCTAATTTTTTTACTAAGATAATTAGAGAAGAGTTACCACATGAAAAAAATTATTATTCTAGGATTTTTTTTTCTAAACTTTAGTTTACTGAAAGCAGAACTTCTAGTTTTACCTCACTCTTCTGCTGAGTTATCGCAGATAGCAAAAAAAGCTATAGAAAGAACGGAAAAAGAGCTAGTGAACATTTTATCTGTTTCTCAGTCGGAGGTAACCTTTGCTAACACCATTGCCGCTTTAGATAAAATAAAAAATGATTTTACTCATACTAAATATCTTTTTTCTTTAGTTAGCTCCATCCATCAAGATAAAAAAATGCGTAAAAAATCTTCAGATCTTTTTTTAGAGATGAGTCGTTTTGAAAATTCTTTCAATGAGAGAGAAGATATTTATCAAAGAGTGTTAAAAGTAAAAACATCGGGAGAGTTTTTAGATCATGTTAGTCAACGTCTCTTAGATCAGAAGCTAGAAGATTATAGATACTTAGGACAACATCTTTCAAAAGAGCTTAAGAGAGACGTGAGCATATTAAATAGTCAAATCTCTAAGCTTACAGAAATCTTTTTAAATAACACTCAAGAATCCAAAGAAAAAGAAGTATTCAAAGTAGAAGAGTTAGAGGGACTTAGCGAAAATGATTTTAAAAAATTACAAAAAAATTCAGAAGGGTATATCGTTCACGCCAACTCATTATTAGAAACGAAACTCATTTATGAAAAAGCAAATCAAGAAGCTACAAGAAAGAAATCCTATTTCTTGCGATTTAATTTGGAACGAGAAGCTAATACTAAGTTAGCTCTAGAGATATTACAAAAGAGACAAGAACTTGCTCATTTATTAGGTTTTAAATCTTGGGCCAACTATCGTATTTCTCGCAGTATGCATAAAGAGGTTGATTCGGTAAAAAGATTTTTAGACCAAATTTTACAAGCGACGGAAAAACCCTATCAAGAGACATTGCAAGAATATACAAAGCAAAAACAGCAAGATCAAAAGAACCTTAATGTCTCTTTAGAACCTTGGGATATAGAATATTATAATCAAAAAAGTAGTACTCAGAAAATGAGTCAGGTATTTCCCTATGAAAAAGTAAAAAAAGAGCTTTTTAAAATAGTTGAAAAAATATTTTCACTTAAGATAGAAGAAATAAATTTAAATTCAGAAAAATGGGTAGATGATTTAGAGGCCTATGTAATTAAAGATGAACAAGAGGGGCATATCTTAGGGACCTTCTATTTAGATATGTTTACCAGAGAAGGAAAGTATGCAAATTGCGCTACATTTGGTTTAAAACCTCGCATTGAAAGTCCTTTTTATGGGATACAGGAATCCCAAAGTATTTTAATGTGCAACCTCTTGAAACCTAAAAATGCAGAAGAAGTTTTTTTAAGTTTTAATAATGTTGTTACTTTTTTTCATGAGTTTGGTCACATACTACATTTGACATTATCTAAGGCGCCTTACTTTCAATTAGCAGGAACAAATGTGATTCAAGATTTTGTAGAAGCTCCTTCAAAATTATTGGAGTTTTTACCTTATCAAAAAGAGATTCTAGAAAAAATTTCACACAATCTACCAGAGAATTTTTCTATTTCTCAAAAGTCATTAATCACAAAGTATAGATTTTCGTTAGCTCAGTCTTTAATGGATCTAGAATTGCATGATAGTTTCAATCCTTATGAAGATGATCTCATTTCTTTTGCCAATCAGACTTTTGCCAAGGCTTATCTGGTGGCAGATCAAAATCAAACGGCCAGCCTTACAAGTTTTCGCCATATCATGATGGGCTATGATGCTTCTTACTATGTTTATTTGTGGTCAGAGGCTTTGGGCGCAGATATGGCCAAAGTTTTTAGTAGCTCTCCTCAGGGTTTTTTATCAGTAGCAGTAGGGAGAAGTCTTAGAGAAAAAATCTATGAAAAAGGCGATACAGAGGAAGCTTTTGATTTGGTAGAAAGATTCCTTGAGCGACCTTTCCAGATAGAGTCTTTTATTCAAAAAATCTCTGCAAAATAAACAGCTTAAGCTGTTTATTTTTTGTTCACCTGACTGTCAAGTTTTTAAACTATCTCACCGATAAGTCCTTCAGATGGAACTATAATCGGGAGATTTTTTATGATTAACTGGAAAAACATTGGTGACCTTCACGCCATTAAAAAATTGGAAGAGGTTATAGGAAAATGGTTTGGCATAGAACTTTTCTTTACCGATGAACACGGAAAAATTCAAAGTGATTTATTAGATAAAGAGAAAAAATTTCGTAATGATTTTTTTAAAATACAAATGGGCTCTACCTATGGCTATGACTTAGTTATGCAAGATATTGGAACTGTTTTAGAAAAAATGGAAAATAGCGCAGATAAAAAATTTGTTTTTGATTCTAGTTTTAAAGGTGTCAAAGGAATTGCCGCTAGTATTAGTTTAGATGGTCAACTTCTAGGTTCTGTTTTTGCTTATCCTTTTTTAAATAAAACACTCACTAGTGATGAACTTACACAACTTAAAAATCAAATTAAAGAAAGCGGTGTCGCAGCTTCAGATACAGAATTATCACTTAAAAGCCTTAAAGAAATTACGGGTCATGATCAAGAATATTTACAAGCTTTAGTAGAGTTAGTGGCGGATGAAGTTTTAACTTTTCATGCTGAAATTCAAAAAAGAGAAGAGCGTATTTTAGAGCTTAATTCTGAAATCGGTAGCAAGTATCGCTACCATTCCATGATTGGTAAATCTAAGCGTATGCAACAGATTTATCAGATGTTAGAAAAAATTTCTAATTCAGAAACTACTATTCTTATTCAAGGGGATAACGGAACAGGAAAGGAACTAGTAGCCAAAGCGATTCATTATAATTCTCCTCGTAAAAACTGTGTATTCTTAGCGCAAAACTGTTCAGCATTCAATGATAACCTTTTGGATTCTGAACTTTTTGGTCACGTCAAAGGAGCTTTTACAGGAGCTGTGAAAGATAAAAAAGGTCTCTTTGAAGTAGCTAATGGTGGAACTTTATTTTTGGATGAGATTGGAGATACTTCTCTTACTATGCAAGTAAAACTTTTACGAGTACTTCAAGAAGGAACTTTTCTTCCAGTGGGTGCGACTTCTCCGCGTAAAGTTAATGTAAGACTTATTGCGGCTACTAATAAAAATTTAAAAGAAATGGTAGCTAAGGGTGAGTTCAGAGAAGATTTATACTACCGAATTAATGTTATTAACGTTACGTTACCTGCTTTAAGAGAAAGGCAGGAAGATATCCCACTCCTTATGGAGCATTTTTTAGAAAAAAAATGTGCGGAGATGGGAATTGTAACTAAAGTTGTATCTCCTAAGGCATTGGAAAAACTTTTGGATTATCCATGGCCTGGAAACGTGCGAGAACTGGAAAATGAAGTAGAACGCATGGTGGTTTTATCAGGGGAAGGAAAATCCTTAGTCCCTGAAAATTTAAGTCCAAAAATTGTAGAATTCGGGGAAGCACCATCTGCTGTTCAAGGCATTCGCACCACAGGATCACTCAAAGAAGCTTTAGAGGAATTAGAACTTCTGATGATTCGTGAAGGACTTAAGCGTTGTAACTTTAACAAATCAAAACTAGCTAAAGAATTAGGAATTTCCCGCGCTGGCCTTATTATGAAAGTGGAAAAATATGGTCTAGATAAGCGTTTCAAAAAAGCGGTGGGAGAGTAGCTTAAATTTTAACATTTTTATATTCAACAAACTCTTTCCTGATAATTTTTCTATTGGGGAAGAGTTTGTTCAATTGTTCTAAAAAATCAAAATATTCTCTATAAGTTAACTTCTTTTTCTTTATTTTTACGTGTTTTTTGTCTGCCATAAATAAAGCATAGACTTAGTTATTCTTCTGGTCTATGGTCATTGCAATTTATTTGAAAAATGGGAAAACAAAAGGGGATTCAATGAACATAGCTAAAAAACACGTAGTTAACATTCACTATACGCTTACAGACGATAAAGGTGAGACGATTGATACTTCTATTGGAAGTGATCCTCTAGCTTATATTCAAGGTGCTGGAAATATTATTATAGGTTTAGAGAATGCCTTAGAAGGTAAAACTAAAGGGACTAAGCTTAAAGTATCTGTAAAACCTGAAGAAGCCTATGGTGTTCGTAATGATAAAATGATTCAAGTAGTTCCTAAAACAGAAATTCCATCCTCTGAAAAAGTAGCTGTTGGAAATCAATTTCAAGCGGATACAGAAAATGGCCCTATTATTTTAACAGTGGTAGAAATTCGCCCTAATGAAGTAGTTTTAGATGGAAATCATCCTTTGGCAGGAATGAATTTGCACTTTGATGTAGAGATCATGGATGTGCGTGAAGCAACTGCTGAAGAATTAAGCCACGGCCATGTTCATGGTGTTGGCGGACATCATCACTAATCGTCAATCTCGCATTTAATTGTAATTCCGCAGAGTACAGTCTCCACAGTTGCTTGTATAAAAGAGGGAGTCGATATTCTCTTGGAGTCATAACAATTATCGCATTCGGATAATGATTCTAGATTAATGGGATCCTCGGAGTGTCTTTGACATTTTTTTGCTTCTATTTCGTGAATAGCTACACTAAAAAAAGAATTTCCATCATAGTTCAAGATAAGCATCATGCTATGTTCAAATTTAAATATTTTGGATTCGTGAGAAGAAGTATTTGTAAATCGAATGGTTTTTAGTACTTGATTATCTTTTTTTATTACACAGATAATCTTCTCATCTTTGGTAAAGCCTAGAGGTATTAAAAAAAATAAACAGCATAAGATAATAATTTTTTTCATCATAGGACATTTAATACAGCAAAAAAGAAGCCAATCCTATAAAATAATTTCAGATACTTCCTAAGCTAAAAATGTAAAAAAAGTAGTAATTGTTGAAATATTTGTCATTCCCTTGATTGTCACCCTCAAGGGGGCAAGGTATAAATAAAGCTTCAAATTTTTATGACTTTATTGTGCAATGCAAGAGGTGAAATTATGGAAGTTGAAACAAGTAAAAACAATACTCCTAAAAGTATGCAAGAGATGAAGCGTGAGCTTTTTAATAATCTTAATTTAAAAGCAGAAGAAGGCGGCGGCGAAGATAAAGTTCGTAAGCAACACGAGCAAGGAAAATACACAGCTCGTGAGCGTATTGAACGCCTGACTGACCCTGAAAGCTTTGTAGAATTTGATAAGTTCATGGTGCATCGTTGCCAGCAATTTGGAATGGAGAAAACTAAATTTTTAGGCGATGGCGTGGTTACTGGTATTGCAAAAATTAACGGACAACGAGTAGCTCTTTATTCCCAAGATTTTACTTGTTGGGGAGGATCTTTAGGTTCGGTGCATGCTAAGAAAATTTGTAAAATTATGGATTTCGCTATTGAGAATCGCATTCCTCTCGTAGGTATTAATGATTCAGGTGGTGCACGTATTCAGGAAGGCGTGGAATCCTTAGCAGGGTATGCAGAAATTTTTTATCGCAATGTAAAAGCCTCAGGTGTTATTCCGCAAATTGCTGTCATCATGGGACCTTGTGCAGGGGGTGCGGTTTATTCTCCTGCCGTTTGTGATTTTATTTTCATGGTGGAAAATACGTCTTATATGTTTGTCACAGGCCCTGACGTTGTAAAAACGGTTACTCATGAAGAAGTAACGAAAGAAGAGTTGGGTGGAGCTAAAGCACATAGTGAAAAATCGGGAGTGGCGCATTTCAGATGTAGAGATGAAGATGATTGTTTTGAACGTATTCGCGAACTCATCATGTATATCCCAGGTTCTAATTTTCAAAAACAGGAGCGTAAAGCTTCTGCCGATCCTATAGCCCGCAAAAATACAAAACTCATGAATCTCATTCCCGATAGTCCTAAAAAACCTTACGAGATGAAAGAAGCTATTTTAGATATTGTAGATGATAAGGCTTTTTTAGAAGTTCACAAAGATTACGCTAAAAATATTATTTGCGGGTTTGCTTCTATTGGTGGAATTAAAATTGGTGTTGTTGCTAATGAGCCTTCTTACTTGGCAGGAGTTTTAGATATTGATTCTTCACTTAAAGCCGCACGCTTTGTGCGTTTCTGTGATGCTTTTGATATTCCTATTTTAACCCTTGAAGATGTTCCAGGTTTTTTACCAGGGGTAGCTCAAGAACACGCAGGAATTATTAAGCATGGAGCAAAACTTCTGTATGCTTACGCAGAAGCGACTGTACCTCTCATTACTCTTATTACTCGTAAAGCTTACGGCGGTGCTTATGATGTGATGGCTTCCAAACATTTGCGTGCAGATATTAACTTGGCCTACCCATCAGCAGAAATTGCGGTGATGGGAGCAGAGGGAGCTGTGAGCATTGTTTTTAGAAATGAATTACAAGGACTCAAGGGTAAAGCTTTTGATGAGAAAAAAGCCGAGCTTATAAAAAATTATGAAGATCAGTTTTCTAATCCTTACCGTGCGGCAGAACTGGGTTATGTGGATGAAATAATTTTACCTGAAAACACTCGCGAGAGTATTTATAATTACCTCAGAGTTTTGCGTAATAAAAAAATTGATCGTCCAAAACGCAAACACGGAAACATTCAATTATAAGAGAGAACTATATGGGAAAACGCATACTCATTATTAACCGCGGTGAAATTGCTATACGTATTGCCAAAGCAGTTAAAGAGCTGGGGCATACAGCAGTGGGAGTTTATACAGATAATGAAATCAATGCTCCTCACTTGGAATATTGTCATGAATGGATAAACTTAAGCGGAACTACTCATGCCGAAACTTATCTTAATGTTCCTAAAATTATTGAAATCATAAAAAAATATAAAATTCATGCCGTTCACCCAGGGTATGGTTTTTTAGCAGAGAATACAAAGTTTGCGGAAGCGATAACGAAAGAGGGGATTATTTTTATAGGTCCTAATCCTGAAGCTGTTCGTAAGATGGGAGATAAAGCTATTTCTAAAGCTATTGCAAAAGAGGCTGGAGTGCCTGTGGTTCCAGGATCAGTGGGAGAAGTGGCCACAATTGAAGAAGCTTTAAAAATTGCCAAAGAAATTGGTTTTCCTGTTTTATTAAAAGCAGTTGCTGGTGGTGGTGGAAAAGGAATGCGTACTTGCGCATCTGTTGATGAAATTAAAAATAATTTTGAAGCTGTCAGACGCGAAGGTGAAAAATCTTTTGGTTATGGCGGAATGCTCGTCGAAAAATTCATTACAAATCCCCATCATATTGAAGTGCAAATTTTAGCTGATAAAAAAGGCAATATTTTTCATTTTTTTGAAAGAGAATGTTCTATTCAGCGTCGTCATCAAAAAATTGTGGAAGAAGCTCCTTCTCCTTTTATTGGAGATGATGAAGCTTTACGCCTCAAAGTTTGTGATGCCGCTGTGAAACTAGCTCGTACTGTAAATTATGATTCCGCAGGAACGGTGGAATTCATTATGGGTGAAGATAGATCTTTTTATTTTTTAGAGATGAATACACGCATTCAAGTGGAGCATCCTATTACGGAAGAAATCACAGGGATTGACCTCCTTGTTTGTATGATTCAAAGTGCTTTGGGTGATGACCTAGGTATTCCTTCGCAAGCATGGATTCAGAAAACAGGGCATTCTATCGAATGTCGCATTTGCGCAGAAGATCCAATTACTATGCTTCCAGCACCTGGAAAAGTGACCGCTTTTGAATTTACTCCTCCGCAAGGTGTGCGTTTTGATCACTGTCTGTATGAAGGTTATCAAGTAACACCAGACTTTGATCCCATGGTAGGAAAACTTATTACGAAAGGGATTGTGCGAGATGTGGCCATTCGTAAGATGGAAGCGGCACTGGATGGCCTTCTTATTGAAGGACTAAAAACCAATATTCCTTTGCATAAAGTGATTATGAAAAATGAAAGTTTTAGAAAAGGCGGATACTCTACTCACTTTATCACTCAAGAAAAACCTCAAGATAAAGTGGATACAGAAGTTAAGATGAATAATATTTATGAAAAACTGGCTTCCATCGAAGCTCACCATTTAGGATTCTAATATACCCTTCGCACTTCGCTTTTCAAGCGAATGTGCTACGAGTATACGAGACATTATAGATTTTCCCTACGGGAAAATTAAAAAAGAGGACTCTATGCGCTATTATCTTATCAATGAAAAAAATGAAGAAATTATTATCGATCTTAAGCGTACTACTAAGCGTATAAGAGAAACGCTACGTTTTGAGTTTTCATCAAGTGATAATGACCAGCAAGTTTATATTAGGAAGTTAGCAGGAAAATATTACGCATCCTTTGATGGAATCCGTTGGAATAAAATTGCCAAGCAATCTCTGCCAGAAAAAATTCTTAACGTGAATCAAAATTTTAATCTTTACCGAGGATTTAAACCTTCTGGTCTTTCTCAAGCGGGAGCAGGTGAGATGGTTTCGCAAATGCCTGGTAAAGTCATAAAAATTTTAGCAAAAGTAGGACAAGAAGTTGTGCAAGGAACTCCTCTTCTCATCATTGAGGCCATGAAAATGGAAAACGAAATCAAAGCGGGAGCAGATGGAAAAATCAAAGCAATCCATGTCAAAGAAGGGCAGGCCATCGACTCGGGCTTTCTCATGCTGGAAATTACCTAATTCGCATAAACGTCGAATCTCGTCGTTAGAAAATTTAAAATATCGGTCACATACTTTCATGTATGCTCCCTCTATTTTAAATTTTCTGCCTAGAGCTTCTCGTTTCTGCAAATTAGGAAAGGGTGTAGCAGACAGTAGTTCAGGTAAAGTCTGCTCAAAACTCTGTATTATGATTAACTTTAGAATATTATAATTGTTCAATTCTTAGTCATATTATGAATTTTTTACATAGTTTTTATATATTGAATGAGTAAAAAGTCAATTTTGATATTATTTTAAAATTCTATGATACATTATTAACATGAGAGGAGAGATATGCTCCGTTTAAGTATAATTTTATTTTTTCTAAATTTTCTACAAAATATTTATGCACAAGAAAATATTTTTCAAAGTGATGAAGTTATTAATTTACAGATAAAGGCATCATTTAAAAAAATATTTAAAGATAGAAAAAATAGAAATTATTATCCCGCTCAATTTATATATAAAGATAAAGAAAGAGAATGGCAGGATAACGTAGAAGTTAGGGTTCGTGGAGATGGAAGAGCAACTTATTGCGAGTTCCCTCCTCTTAAAATAAAAACGAGTAATTTAAGTAATTTATCCTTATTAAAGGAGAATGAAGATTATAAATTGGTTACTCATTGTGGTTATGATTCAGAAGAAAAAATAACAAAAGGAAGTAACGATCTTTTAATGGAGTATATTGCTTACAAGATTTTTAATATTTATACCCCTTTTAGTTTTAATGTCCGTCTTTTCAATACAACTTATTTTGATACAAAAATAAAAAAAGAAATAGGACATTCTTATTCTATTGTTTTAGAAAGACCGTCATCTATAGGGAGTAGAAATAAGTTAGAATATAGTAGTGAAGAAGCTCAAGATTGGGGAAAACTAGCTTTAGAAAATATTAATAATCAGTCTGAAGAATATCATCTGTTAATTACATTAATCCAGTATCTTCTAGGCAGTGCTGATTGGAAAATAGCTTCAGATGGAAGTCCCAATAATCTAAAATTATTTTTTAATAAAAATGATAAAAAAGTCATGGCCATTCCCTATGATTTAGATGGTTTGAGATGGGAGCATGCAGGTAAAGATTGGTATAAACTAAGAGCAGGTAGAGTTTATGAAAATTGTTCTTTTAACGTAAATCAAAAAATGTTGCAAGAAACTGCTCAAGCTATTTATTCTAAAAAAGATGAAGTTATTAGTTTGTATCAGAAATATAGAGATGAAGAAGGATTAAATTTAAAAGATTGGGATAGTCTGACAAACGCTATGATCAATAATTTTGAAGAAATGAATAATTTCTCTTCTTCAAAATCTAAAATACAAAAAATTCTTTATTATCCCAATCATTGTTTTTTTTATCCATAATAAAAAATAATTATAAGAATATTTTTCTTCTTAAAAAATAACTCTTTTTAGATTATAACAACAAGATGAAAACTCTTGTTGTATCCCTTAAACCGACCTCTCAAATCTTAGATGAGGCATTTGAGCGTCTGTCTAAAATTAAAACGGGAGAAAAGATAACTCCTCACTATGAATTATCTTTTACGGATTTAGATGATTTTCAAAAATTCATTAGTGCTTTAGATGTGCTCATTGCTATTAAGGCACTTAAGCCTAAAAGTATTTATGAGTTAGCGGAGCTTATGCAGAAAGATATAGGCAACATGAATAGAAAAATTAATTTTTTAGAAAAAATGGGAGCTATTAAAACTCAGAAAAAAATTGTGAATGGTCGGAAAGTAAAAGTTCCAGTGGTTCATTATTCTAAGATAGAATTTGATTTGGTAGCTTAAGGAAGATAGCTTTTTTACTAGGTCTAGCTAGTATTTTTACTAGGTTCATCTAGTAAAAAGAGGTTAGAATAGATAAGTTTTATAAGCTATAAGGAATCTTTATGACAAAAAAACACGAAACATCTTCTGGAATTCTCATTCCTCCTCATTTTGAAGCAAGAGAGCAAAAAGAAAAAGCAGGAGAATATCCTTTCACCCGCGGTATTCATAAAGAAATGTACCGTGAAAGAGCATGGACCATGCGCCAGTATGCGGGATTTTCTACTGCTAAAGAATCTAATATTCGTTATAAAGAACTTCTCTCCAAAGGTGCTAAGGGTTTATCTTGCGCTTTTGATTTGCCTACGCAAATGGGATTTGATTCTGACGATGCCATGAGTTTAGGAGAAGTGGGTAAAGTAGGAGTGGCCATCGATACAATCTCCGATATGCGTGAACTTTTTGATGGGATTGATCTTTCGCAAGTTTCAACCTCCATGACCATTAATTCCACTGCCGCAATTTTACTTTCTCTTTATGAATGTGTGGCTGAAGAAAAAGGAATTGCGGGTCATAAACTTACAGGCACTATTCAAAATGATATTTTAAAAGAATACATTGCCCGCGGAACTTATATTTATCCGCCTGAACAATCACTTAGGCTTATCACAGATATTTTTAAATACTGCAAAACACAAATGCCTAAATGGAATACCATTTCTATTTCAGGCTATCATATTCGCGAGGCAGGAAGTACCGCCGTTCAAGAAATTGCTTTTACTTTGGCCAATGGTGTGACTTATGTAGAAGAAGCTTTGAAGGCAGGACTTACGATTGATGAGTTTGCTCCACGCTTAAGTTTTTTCTTTAATGTGCATAATAATTTTTTAGAAGAGATTGCTAAATTTCGTGCGGCTAGACGTATGTGGGCGCATATTATGAAAAATAAATTTCATGCTAAAGACGAAAAGTCTTTGCAACTAAGATTTCATTCCCAAGTGGCAGGATCAACACTCACAGCGCAACAACCTCTCAATAATATTGTCAGAGTTACTTTGCAGGCCATGGCGGCAGTTTTAGGAGGAACGCAATCTCTTCATACCAATGCTTATGATGAAGCTTTGCAACTTCCGACTTCTCAGTCGGCAGAGATTGCATTACGTACTCAGCAAATTGTGGCCCATGAATCAAAAGTGACTGACTTTGTCGATGCACTTGGGGGTTCACACGCTATAGAATATTTAACAGATGAATTAGAAAAAGGAGCGCAAGAGTATTTAGATATTATTCATTCTAAAGGCGGAGTGGTTCAGTGTATAAAAAGTGGATTTATTCAAGGAGAAATTGCTCAAGCCGCCTATGATGCTCAGATGAAAATTGAAAAGGGTGAAGAAAAAGTGGTGGGAGTAAATAGTTTTACTGAAGGTGAAAAAAGCCCACTACCCACTAATAAAATTTCTGATCAAATTGAAAAAGATCAAGTGGCAAAACTTCAAAAATTTAAGAGCAGTCGCAATCAAACTCAAGTTAAAGAACATTTAGAAAAATTAAAGAAAGCGGCATCTACAACAGAAAATCTTATTCCCCTTATTAAACAATGTGTAAAAAATAATTGTACTCTAGGGGAAATTTCGCACACATTAAGAGATGTTTTCGGTAAGTATCAGGGATAAAAAATTATCTCCCTTAATAATTTTTTGCATTTTTTCCATATCACCACTTAACACACGATCTTCCTCTAAAGGTGGAATATTTTGTCGTACCAATGAATAAACTTTTTCTAAAGTAGGAGAAGTTTTGAGAGGTCTCAGTAAATCGAGAGCCTGAACAGCGCACATAAGTTCAGTGCCTAAAATAATCTGCGCATTCTCTAAAACCTTTTGTAATTTTAAAGCGGCACCCAGTCCCATAGACACATGATCTTCTTTTTCTAAAGAAGTGGGAATGGAATCCACTGAGGCAGGATGGCATAAAACTTTATTTTCTGAAACTAGAGATGCACAAGTGTAATGAGCAATCATAAATCCTGAACTAAGACCCGCATCTTTTGTTAAGAAAGCAGACAGCTCTGAGAAATGCGGATCCATGAGTTTATTAATACGTCTTTCACTAATATTTGCTAGCTCTGAAAGTCCCATAGTCAGATAATCTAAACACAGTGCCAGTGCTTCCCCGTGAAAATTTCCTCCTGAAATAATTTCATTCTCTTCCGTAAAAATAAGTGGATTATCAGTGACCGATTGTAGTTCAACACTTAAAACTTCTTCAGCATGTCTTAGCGTTTGTCTACAAGCACCATGTACTTGAGGAATACAGCGTAAAGAATAAGCGTCTTGTACGCGGTGACAACTTACGTGTGAGTTTAAAATTTCTGAGTTTTGTAAAAGATTAAAAATATTTTTTGCACTTATCACTTGCCCTGTATGTGGCTTTAAATCAGAAATTTTAGGATCAAAAGCTTTGATACTTCCCCGCAAGGTATCCACAGTGAGTGCAGAAATAACATCAGCAGTTCGCATGAGGTTTTGAGCTTCTATAAAGGCAATGATTCCTAAAGAAAGCATAACAGCAGTTCCGTTATTAAGGGCCAGTCCATCTTTAGGCCCCAACACCACAGGTTTTTTACCTATGATATTGAACGCCTCTATAGCTTGCATTTTTTTATTTTGAAAAAATACCTCACCTTCTCCAATGAGATTTAAAGCAAGATGGGAAAGAGGGGCCAAATCACCAGAAGCTCCTAATGATCCTTTGCACGGAATGGTAGGGCAAATATCGTGGTTTAAAAAATGGAGCATGGTTTGCACAAGCTCTGGATTGATTCCAGAATGGCCTCTTATTAAACAATTGGCCCTAGCTAAAATAATAGCTCTGGTCATATGCAAGGGAAAAGGTTCTCCCACTCCTGCGCAGTGAGAGCGAATGAGATTAAGTTGCAAAGTTGCTAAATCTTTTTCAGCAATATTGGTAGTGGCAAGAGACCCAAATCCTGTATTAATACCATAAACAGTTTGTTTGTTTTTGATGGTATTTAAAACAACCTGACGAGAGGCGTGCATTTTTTTAAGAGCTATAGGATCTAGAGAAAAGAAAAAATTTGAGCTATTTCCATGAGCAAATTCATAGAAGTTCTCAAGGGTAAGGTTTTCACCATTTAAGACTATATTTTTTAAAGACATAATAATTCTCCAAAGCTACGATACAATAAAAAATAAATGAAACCAATTCTTATTAAAAATTTATCTCGTCTTCATCACTTTAATGCGCAAGGTATTTTTACTGAATATAACGATATCTCTCTGATGATAGATGAGAAGGGGTGTCTAAAATTTTTAGGCAAGGAATCAAATCTCCCTCCTTTACTCAGTGATGTTGAAATAATTCAAGGGAATCATCTGTTAGGACTACCTCTTTTTATAGATAGTCATACTCATAGTCTTTTTGCTGGGAACAGAGCTCATGAGTTCTTGCTGAAAATGCAAGGGATGTCTTACAGTGAAATTTCGGCCCAAGGTGGAGGAATTATTTATACCCAACAAAAAACACAACAAACAGGTACAGAGGATTTAAAAAATCTTTTAAAACAGAGGTTACAAAAACTTAGAGAGCAAGGAGTTTTGGGTGTTGAAGTAAAGTCAGGTTATGGATTAACCCATAAAGAAGAAATTCGTCATTTAGAAATAATAAATGAAGTAAAAAATGAATTAAAAGGTCAAATGCAAATATGGGTTACTTATATGGGCCCTCATGCAGTTCTTAAAGATACTACTAAAGAAAAATACTTAGAAGAAATTATAAATAAAACATTGCCTGAGATTGCGCAAAAAAAGCTAGCACAATTTGTGGATATTTTTATAGATGAAGGTTTTTTTAATGTGCAAGATGCCCGTAATTTTTTTCATAAAGCCACAAAGTTAGGCTTCTCCCTTAAGGCTCACATAGATGAAATAAAAAATTTAGGGGCGGCTCGTTTATGTGAAGAATTTACACTGACAAGTGTAGATCATTGTTTACATACTTCTCTAGATGAATTTAAGAAACTTGTACAAAAAAAAGTAAGTATCGTTTTTCTCCCTATGACTAGCTTTTATCTTAATGAAAAAAGTCCTTCTATGGATGATTTGCGGGTTTTAGGAATCAATCCTGCTATTGCACTGGATTATAATCCAGGATCTCAGCCTAGCTTGAGTGTTCCTCTTCTCATGCAGATGGCCTTTCGTAGACTTAGAATGCAAGAACAGGAGGTTTTAGAGGCGATGACTATCAATTCGTTGAAAGCCGTTGGATGTTCTCTAGACTTGTGGTGTTTAGAATTAGGAAAGCCTGTGAGATTTTCTTTATTCCAAGCTGAATCTATTGCTGAGTTGGGTTATCGTTACGGCGAAAATTTATGTAAAAAAATCTTTTTTTATTCTTAATTAAAATAATAATGTTCTTGCCTTTTTCTCTTCTGATGTTGCAAGATAGTGCAAAAATGCAACCAAAGATAATTTTAAAAAGGAGAGAGAGGTATGAGGAAGATTCTTTTTTTAGTAGGAATGTTATTTATTTTTGGTTGTAATTCATCCAAAAAAACATCTGTTGTTGCAACTCCATGGACAGGTATCAAGCAAATGGGAGTTATAGCAGAAGATACTGCGGCATGGGATACTGCTACAGATTCTATTGGGAACGTCTATGTGACAGGTACTACTTACGGAAACTTAGATGGGAATATTCTTACAGGAACAGTAGATGCTTTTCTTGTTAAATATGATGCATCAGGAGTAAAACAGTGGTCAAAGCTTTTAGGTGTAGCAGGGGTAGGCACTGAAGCCTATGGAATAGGAGTTGATCCTTCAGGTAATATTTATATCACAGGTTATACCTATGGAAATCTTGCGAATACTTTAGCAGGCACACTTGATTACTTCCTTGCAAAGTATGATTCTTCTGGAAATTTAATTTGGGTACGCCAAGAAGGTGTTGCAAGTTCATCTTCTTCGGGTTCAAAGCTTGTTTTCGATTCTTCGGGTAATCCTTATATTTGTGGATCCACAACAGGCAATCTCAATGGAGAAACAAAAACGGGAATTCGAGATCTTGCCGTTATTAAATATAATCCTTCAGGAGCGTTACAAGATACTTTGCTCATGGGGGTTTCAGGGACCTATACTAGTTGTAGTGATTTTACTGTAAGTAGTGCGGGGAATTTTTATCTTACTGGCGATACAAACGGAGGTTTAGGAGGACAAACTCTAAATGGATCATATGATGCTTATATTTTAAAACTTGATTCATCCCTTTCTCCTCAATGGACTAGACTGGTGGGTGTTTCTTCTTTTGTAGCTCTTGGGAAAGGTATTGATGTAGATAGTTCAGAAAATGTTTACATGGCAGGATATACAACGGGGAGCCTTCCAGGGAACACTCTGGTAGGGGGATTTGATTTATTTTTAACAAAGTATAACAGTAGTGGTACTCAGCAATTTTTACATCAATTGGGTGTTTCTGGAGCCTCTTCTTTTAGCGAAAAACTTATAGTGGATTCTAATGATAATATTTTTATTGTAGGTAGAACTACAGGGAATTTAGGGGGCGAAACTCTCACAGGAACGGGTGATGCCGCTCTTTTAAAGTATGATGCTTCTGGAAACAGAATTTTTACTAAATTATTAGGCACTGCTGGTGCCTATACAGGCGGATATGCTATTGCCTATGATGCCTTTTCTTCAAGTCTTTTTATAGTAGGAGAAACAGGAGGAGGTTTAG